>WQTE01000069.1 GCA_009786445.1 Oscillospiraceae bacterium
TATAAAGTCGCCAACTACAGAGTGTTTTAGGGAAGGGGTGTTCATTAATTATGATGTTTAGAACAAGAGGAGAAAAAATATTCTCAGTTTGTAATTATGCCTTTATCATACTCGTATGCCTGACATGCGCACTGCCTATAATACATATTCTCGCAGTCTCACTGAGCTCTTCGCATTATGTCATTGCAGGTAGAGTTAACCTTTGGCCCATGGGCTTTACAATTGAGGCATACACTTTTGCTTTCGCAAACGGCAGATTCGTGCAAGCGTTGTGGGTGTCTGTGCAAAGAGTGGTTTTGGGGGTCGGACTTAATATGCTTCTGATGGTTCTGACTGCTTATCCGCTTGCAAAATCCACAGCAAACTTCAGTGCGAGAAACTACTACATGGCATTTTTTGCGATTACCATGATTTTTGGCGGAGGTATTATCCCGTTTTACATTTTGGTTCACAACATGGGTATGCTGGATTCAATCTGGTCACTCGTAATACCCGGNGGNCTCCCTGTCTTTTCAATGGTTATACTCATGAACTTTATCCGCAGCCTTCCGGCAGANCTTGAGGAAGCTGCGATGCTCGACGGTGCGGGATANTTCAAGATNTTGTTCTCCATCCTGCTGCCTGTGCTAAAACCGGCACTGGCTACAGTTGCACTTTTCCAAATCGTGTTTCACTGGAATGAGTGGTTTTTGGGTATGATTTTCATGAATAGTCCGGATAACTTCCCCCTGCAAACCTATCTGCAAACCTTGCTCACACACTTCGCTGACCTTATAAGGCAATTAGGTCCTGATGCCAGACTTCTCATAGAGCGCATGAACGAACGCTCAGGCCGCGCAGCACAACTGTTCCTCGGTATGCTACCAATATTACTGGTTTATCCGTTTTTACAAAAATACTTCACAAGAGGACTTGTAATAGGCAGTGTCAAAGGGTAAAATGTACCTGCTTACCCGCAGATTATAAACAATTTGTTTAGGTAGAAACATATAAGCATAAAAACTTGAAAGGAACATCACTATGAAAAAGAAATTCACGTTTATAGGCGCAGGGTCATTGGGTTTTACCAGAGGTCTTGCAAGGGATATTTTGAGTTTCGAGTCATTTCGGGACTGCGAAATTCATTTAATGGACATCCATGAAGGACGTCTGGGTTATGCAGCCAAAGCGATAGAAAAACTCATCAAAGCCGGTAACTATTCAGCTACCGTACACCCTACCACGGACAGAAAAGAAGCCCTCAAAGGAGCCGATGGCGTTCTCATAACCATTTTACAAGGTGGCGTAGATGTATGGCGGCATGACATCGAGATACCAAAAAAATACGGCATAGATATAAACGTCGGCGACACACGCGGGCCATCCGGCGTGATGCGCTTTTTACGCACCGCTCCCGTTATGCTCGATATTTTAAATGATGCAAAAAAATTATGCCCTAAAGCAGTGGTTCTCAATTACACAAACCCAATGGGAATGCTCTGCGGATATCTGCAACGCATGGGTCATACCAATGTCACCGGGCTGTGCCACAGTGTACAAGGCACGGCGCATATGTTAGCCGAATGGATTGGTGCGAAGCGAAATGAAATTACATACACATGCGCAGGTATAAACCACACCGCATTCTATTTGGACTTCAAATGGAACGACAAAGATGCATACCCACTCATACTGGACAAAGTAAAAAACGACAAAACAGTAGCAAACACCGAACAGGTGCGCAACGAAATGTACTTGCAGCTTGGCTATTACCCCACAGAAAGCTCGGGGCATAACTCTGAATATCTCGCATGGTTCAGAAAACGCCCTGACCTGATTGAAAAGTATTGCACACACGGAACAGGCTGGAATCCCGGTCATCATGCATATATTCTCAATGAATATTTAGCAGCAGAAGAAACATGGGAATCCCGCTTCAAAGAGTTCCTCGAAGAAGAAGAGGTGGATCTCGCAGGCGGCGAAGAATACGCTTCAAACATTTTCAACGCGATTTTTGGCGATGGCACTCCCTTTGTCTTCAACGGCAACCACCTCAACCGCGGCATAATATCAAATATGCAACCACTGGCTTGCGTTGAGACACCGGTTCTTGCATCAAAAGAAGGTCTACAGCCGCTGCACGTAGGACATTTGCCCGACAATATAGCAATTCTGACCGACCTATCGGCACGCATAGAAGAACTGGCTGTAAACGCAGCAATAGAAGGCGACCCATGGAAAGTATTCCAAGCAAACCTATTCGACCCACTAACAAGCGCAGTGCTGTCAATGGAAGAAATCAAAACAATGACCCAAGAGATGCTGGATAAAAACAAAGACTTCCTCGGATATTTTAAATCTACTAAGATATAGAGTACAAGAGGAAGCTGCGGGGACGGGGGTACTGCTTTGCGGAGCTAAGCGGTTCCCCCGTCCCCCTGCTTTCCTGACTCCGAGCGTGGCATCGGCTACCGATTTGAGCAGGGTGAATACCGCTAAAAAAAGTTTTGTTGCGATTTAGCAACAAACCAACATTTTAATATCGGACGTATTTACAATGGTATCGGCAGATAAAATTTTTCTGCGATACCATTTTTATTTTAGCAAGGAGGTTGCGTAAATGGCAGATAACGGAACAATCCTGTTGGTGGAATCCGACCCGTATATTAACAACGCTAACCGCTCTGCCTTAATGCTCAATCAGTATACGGTATACGCCGCAACAAGCTATAACGAAGCGCGTAAGCTGATACCGGAAGTTAAGCCGGATATTATTGTTATGGAAGCGGTACTGCCTGACGGCGATGGGTTTGACTTTTGCGGGGAAATCCGAACTCTGACCACGGCAAATATCTTTTTTCTTACAGCCAAAAACGACTATGGGGATTCGATAAGGGGATTACAGTCAGGCGGTGATGTTTATATCGAAAAACCCTTGTATATGCCGGAGTTGCTGGCTCGGGTGGATACCACTATGCAACAGCGAAACAAAAAAAGTAATTTCAGGAGGAATATCACAATGAATGAGGAAATGACCACGCAAATCACAGAAAGTACCGCGACCAAATCCCGCAAATTCAAAATCGCAGCGCAGCACTGGCAGGGCGCAGCGGCGATGCTACTCGTATGTGTCGTCGCGTTTTCAGCGTTTACATTCCTGCCGGACATGGAGCTGTTCGGCGCATCGTACCCATTCACACCGCACTATGCGCCGGACGGGTTAATACCGTCCGGGTGGTATGCTATCATGTTTGAAACAGACGACGGGCAGTATTTTTTGTATGCCACAGGCAAAGATAACAAGGACAAAATAAGAGTTTCGCAAAGGGGTGAAGCGGTCTATAATTACCCAAAGGGCAAATTCCATTTCGACCACTGGGGCGACGGATTTTATACTATACAGGCGGGAACCACTTATGATTCCGGGATTAAAAATAAATTTTTAACCAGCGGAGGCACCGCCAGTCAAGTTCAGCTTGACACTTCCGGTAACAAGCCGGGTGAAACGAAAAAATGGACGATGAGTGAAGCAGAGGCCGGTGTAACCCGCCCTACGGTAAGCAATCCTGAAAATATCGATGTTTATATCTTCCATTCCGCTTATGGATATTATGCTTATTTTTATGCAGCACCTATCCCGCAGTCCCATTTGCAATATTTATCTGCGTATATTGGGTTACCAATGGTACGGTTTGTATTGGTTCCCACAACAGCGCCGTAGTATGGCGCGGTCATTATTAAAATAACAACACAGATACAATAAATTATAAACAATAGGAGAATTTACTATGAATATCGAAGGCAACAGCGTTTCCGGAAAACTCAACAAACCTAAATTCAAAATCACAGCGCAGCACTGGCAGGGCGCGGCGACAATGCTGCTCGTATGCGCCATCGCGTTTGCGCTATTTACATTTCTGCCGAACGCTGACCTGTACGGCGCGGCTTACCCTTTCAACCCGCGCAATGTGCCGGGCGGGTTAATAGAATCCGGATGGTATGAGATGATTTCGGTTAAACACAGCCCAAGCCGCGTGTTTGCCGAATTTGGGAACAACAGGGACTCTCTTTTAATTCTGACCAGAGGAGGAAACGGTGCCAAGTTTTACTTTGAACACTTGGGCAATAACGAGTACCGTATATTAGCCGGCTCCACTTATGATCCCGACCGCAAAAATAAATTCATTGAAGTGAAAGGCGCGGATATGGGCATTCTTCAACCTTTACAGCTTTACACATCAGACGATCCCCCGCCTGCACACAAAATATGGATACCTATATCCGATGGAAACGGCAATTTTTACTTCAAAAGCAGAAATTCTCGTTATGAAGCGCACTATATGAATACGGAATATTATAGAAACGAACATGCGAATCGTCTTAATCAACACACTCATAGGAAAGCCTTTATGCTAATCGCGACGGATCCGCCGCGATAATAAACTTAAAGGAGGAATGTCACAATGAATGAAGAAATAACCACGCAAATCACAGAAAGTACCGCGACCAAATCCTGCAAATTTAAAATCACAGCGCAGCACTGGCAAGGCGCAGTGGCGATGCTTCTCGTTGTGGTCATGACGGTGTCTGCACTGGTGTTAACCCCGGGTGTAAACCTGTTCGGAACACTTGCCGCAAATCCCAATCCCGGCAACATTGATTATTTGATGCAGGACGGAAAAAGAGTCGGCATTATGTCTATCACCACAGATGGCATCACGTTTTACGATGTTTACGGCGGTGTGCAGACCACACCTTCCTCTACCATCCAGTTTTACCGGGACATTTTGACCAATGAGGACTACAGAAACTCCGGTGCATCACCTCTGCATTACTGGTCTCAGCTTGCTTTCCTCATTTTTTCGGAACATGCACAGTTTACTTCAAGAAATGGAAATGATTCCATCGCAAGATTTGAAACAATGTGGGGAAGAAGTTCAGGCGTAGCCGGCAGTGCCGACTTGGTTGCAGATTTTCAGAGACCGGGTGCAGGAAGCAGACGCGACGGTAGAAAAGTTACATCTTACACCGGTTTAGCATTTGCAAATTCGCTGTCTGATGTGCGTTTAGTGATGGCAAATTCAATTGCCTCAGGCATAGGCCGAAAAGTCACAGGAGCTGACGTGCTTGATAAAACCGATGGAGATAGAACCCTTGAAGCAATAAACGACGATACACCGCAGGATGTTTTATATACCATTGTTACGGCCATTCAAACAGGAGCCGGATATAAGTATCACTACAATTCCTTTGGCATTGCATTTTATGACTTTAGGTTTTCCCCCATCGTGGATGATAATCTGGTCTTTATCACGGCTGCGGAAGGGGAAGATTCTGTTGAAGCTGCGGCGGCAAAAAATATTCCGGGAGTAAGGTACACTGTAATAGAAAGCAGAAACCCGTCAATGAAATTTTTTGAAAACAGGTCTTCCACAATGTCAGAGGTCACGGCTGAATATTCGCAAGGCGAAAGAGTTGAAATAACAAACAGCTTGAGTACCACACATACCGATTCATTTTCGCAAACGGTTGGGCANANCATAACAGTAAGCAGCGGGGANNTGTTCCCGTCCTTATCAACTACAGTGTCAGTCTCTCTTACGGCGCAGCAGATGTTTTCATTTACAGATACATATTCGACAACGGTNTCACAGGATAACANTCATACCGCCAGATCCCACATAACACTTCCGGGGCACACGGTTGTTGGAATCAAAACCTCTGAGAGCGTTATTGAAGAGTCCTTGGACTACAACAGTCCTGTAGCTGTGAGCTTTAAGGTGGCGATATTCTCTCTTTCCGGTGATGTTTATGATGATAATGCAGCAGTGCAGGAATTTCGCACAGCGCAGTATTGGCAGAAGCATTTTACGGCAACATTCGGCAATCGCAGGGGGAGTGCAAGGGCAGAACTGAGAGACAGGCTGCGCGCCAACAGAAATGTGCCTGCCTACGAAAGCGCAAATAATTTCACTTTCGGATGGCGGGATAAACGTGTTGACGGCAAAAGTGCATGGACGATGAATGAGCTGAACTGGAACAGTATATTAGCCAGAAAAGCAGTAAGCGGTAGTGGGAATCTGCGAAACGGTCAGCAGTTGACAGACTGGATGATGGATAATAACCCCATGTCCGCTTTTGGTGCAAATATTACCAGCATAGTGGTCGGCATGAACTCGGAAATACAAGAGATTATGCCTATGTACCCACTTAGATTTGTCCGCTTTGGAGATAGCAATTCCGGGGAGTTGGTCTATAATCTGAGCACCGGTGAAACCTCAACAATAAACATAACGGATTTGAGGCTGAGAGGCTATAACGAACAGGATGTCCTTTTCCACGGTTTCAATGACCGTTATGGCAGTTTTGTATTGCTTGATGAAAACAAAAACGAGATTGACAGTTCTGATATCCTGTCATTTACAGCAAGCTCCGGTGCTAACACTCTCACGCTCAGAGGCGGCACCGGGGAAGGTGTTGTTTTCCTCAAATACGTCATTGACAACAATGTCTACACGTCGCACACTACGCCGGGCAACTACGCAAACAACAGTAATCTGTTTAGAACGGCGTATTTGAGAATCGTCGTCACTGAAGAAAGATTTGATGGAAGCGTTGAACTCGCAAATGAAATCATCGGCACTGTCGGCGATGTGATTCATTTGAGTGCATCAGGTTCTCCCGTTACTGCACATGTGTTTGATGCGACAGGCAGGGAAATACGGGTTAATCCCGAGGAACTTGTCTGGGAACAGAGACTTCTCGGGCGCATTTCTATAGAGGGGGATGTTCTTACCCTTGAAGAAGTAGGCACAAACGAAATCCGCGTAAACTTCAAAGGTATTCGTTCTGAATGGGTCAGCGTCACGATAGAAGCTGCACAGCAAGTGCTGATTGTGAATGAAGAGCCCCATGTTATTACAGACGAAGAAGCTGTAGAACCGGACGATTCCGCAGATGATTGAGAGAGGAACACTGTTGAACAAAAAACTTTTACTCACACTAATCCCCGCCGCAATCTATGTTGTGCTTAGTATAGCGGGCTTCGGATTGTCCGGTCGGTTCGGCGGGCTTGTATACAGACTTGTTATCATCGTCTATCTGCTGTATGCCTGCGTCCTTGTGTGGAGGGGCGCGGCAGGCGGTGGCAGAGAGACGGTGTTCACCGGTGCGCTTGGCTTGGGATTGTTTGCCGTGCGTGAAATATATCATCTTGTTTATGTCTATTTGCTCGGCGGATATTCGGGTGACATCACCGTTGGCAACTATATCCGCAACTGCGCTTACTTATTCTTCATGGCGGCGCTTTTATGTTCGATTTCGCCGACAGTCAAGGGAAAAAAGATAATTCAAATCGGCGCGAGCGCATTATCCGCTGGCGCTATATTTTGTATTCTCTACGGCGTTCTCAGCGGCAACCCTTACTTGCTGTACTACTCTGCGCTGGCTATGGTGGTTATGGCTGTTTTGTCCGCCGTATGTTTGCTCATAACGAGAGAGCGTAAGGCAAAGACTTTTGCATGGTCGGTCATAGCCGTGTGCGCGTTGGACACCATATACCGCTTGCTGACACTGCCTGCTTTTGCCCCCGGATGGCACTGGCGTGATATTGCCGTGTCATTTTATCCGGCGGCGTATATGCTGCTCGCTTTTGCGTTGATTCGGCTGAGAGAGGGGGCGGTAAGCAATGGGTGAGCTTCAATTTCAGTTTATCAGCTCTTTTTTCGCCGTGGCAATCCCGCTTATGTTTATCGTATTCATGCTCGGCAAATGCGACAGCAGACGGATTCTCCTATACTTTTGTTGGGGGCTGTTTTCGGGAGTGCTTGCGTTCAATCTGAACATAGTATTCGGCAAGGGACAATACGACAGAGTTGTTTTGACAATCGCGCCTATAATCGAGGAAATTGCCAAGGCTTTTCCTGTTATGCTTTTTTTGCTCACAAAAAAGCGTAAGTTTACGGAAAAATTGATTGTACTCTGTGCGATGGCAAGCGGTTTCGGCTTTTCCGCGCAGGAATCCATGTACTACTTTGCCGCATCATCGCGAGAAGTCGGCGACCTCCTCGCACTCTTATTGCGCTCGCTTACAACATCGCTCATGCACGGCATGACAACCGCATTTTTTGGAATCGGGCTTATAATGACCCAAAAATTGCAAGGCGTGCGGATTCCGATAATTTTCGGTCTGCTTGCCCTTTGCACAGGGATTCACTCGCTGTTTAATCTGCTGTTGCAGACTAATTTGGCGGTGGTTGCGGTGATTATGCCTGTGGTAATGTTTTTCGCAGGGTGGACATTTCTGCACAATTATAAAGAGAACGGCGTACAGCCGATTGAGGAGGATAAATCACAATGATTACGAAAAAGAAAGTATCCATTATTCTGTTAGCTGCGGCTGTACTCGTTGCCGGTACACTGCTCACGGTTTACCTGCTGCGCACAGCGCAAACAAACAGCGCTATGAATCTGACTGCTGAGCCAATGGGCGCTTGCTGCCATACTGCGGACATAAACCGCGCGGTTTTGGATTTGCTGGACTTTAGCGACGAGCAGGAGTTTGAGTTCGCGCGGCGTGGGCTGATTGCCATACCGGATTTCCGTGAAATTTTGGACGACGACGGAAATGTCGTGTGGAGCTTTGCGGCCTTTGACTTTGTAGTGGACACCCTTGCGCCCGACACCGCAAACCCCAGTCTTTGGCGCCACACACAGCTAAATCAAATTCACGGGCTTTTTGAGGTCACCGAAGGAATTTATCAGGTGCGTGGCTTTTGTTGTGCAAATTTGACACTTATTGCAGGAGAAAACGGATGGATTATCTTCGACCCGCTCAAAAGCATTGAAACGGCAAGGACTGCTCTGGCATTTGCAAACGAGCATTTGGGTGAGCGGTCTGTTTCCGCCGTGGTAATAAGTCACACCCACGTTGACCATTTCGGTGGGATTCGCGGCGTTATTTCCGAAGAAAATATAGAAACAACGCCCATTATAGTACCGGAGCATTTCGAGCGTTACGCCGTTTCGGAAAATGTGTATGCGGGCGTAGCAATGGGGCGGCGTGCATTTTATATGTACGGGATGGGGATTGTTCCCGGTCCGATGGGAAGACTCGCAATCGGCATCGGGCTTGGCGTTCCCCACGGCACGATTTCATACTTGCCGCCGAATGACTGGATTACTTACACCGGAGAAGTGCGTGTGGTAGATGGCATCGAAATGGTTTTTCAGATGACCCCCGGCACGGAAGCACCCGCCGCTATGAATACATGGTTCCCTGCGAAAAATGCTTTGTGGATGGCGGAAAACTGTTCCGGCACCATGCATAATTTATACACATTGCGGGGCGCGCAAGTTCGTGACGGAAATGCGTGGGCGTATCACCTGATGGAAAGTGTCACGCTGTTTGCCGCTGATGCTGATGTCCTTTTCGCCGCACACAACTGGCCGCGCTGGGGTAACGGCCATATAAGCGAATATCTTATTAACACGGCGGCAATCTATAAGTTCATCAACGACCAAACTTTGCTGTACATTAATCAAGGCTTCACATCCGGCGAAATCGCTCACATGATTAGACTGCCGGAATCACTGGAGCAGCTTTGGTACACACGACCGTATTACGGAACATTGCAACACAACTCACGAGCGGTTTATCAGCGATTCATGGGCTGGTATGATGGAAATCCTGTGAACCTGCATCCGCTACCGCCTTCGGAGTTTGCCGAAAGAATGGTGGAATATCTCGGTTGCGTTGACCGTGTAATGGAGCTTGCGTGGCGCGATTTCGAGCGTGGATATTTCCAATGGGTGGCGCAAATCACAAACATTTTAGTGTTTGCAGACCCAACCAACATGGAAGCGCGGCTTTTGTGCGCCGCCGCATTAGAACAATTGGGATACCAAGCCGAAAGCGGTATTTGGCGTGCGGCATACCTCACCGGTGCAATGGAACTGCGGTACGGCGTTTACCCTACTGATAACAATGCATCGGGGGACTTAGTTCGCGCCATGCAGCCAACAATGGTTTTTGACTATCTTGGCATTCGCATAAATTCCGTAGCGGCCGGGGACTTAAATTTCCGCGCAAATGTGAATCTCATAGGCGGTGGAGAGTATCTACTCACGATGCGAGCCGGTGTTCTTTTGTATCAGCGCAACACGCAAGCGGTCGATGCCGATGTCACTTTGACATTGCCGGTGCAGTTGGTATGGACACTTCTTGCCCCGGAAGGGCTTGGCAGCGACCACATCGAAATTGAGGGAAACAAGGAACTGTTCGCCTCAATGTATCAATTCATGGGAGAATTTGACTCGTGGTTTAATATTATTGAGCCGTAAATGGCAGACAGATGAACCGTCCCTCTGTCTTGATTTTAAGCGCAACTCGTGGTATTGTAAATGGCGAGAGGTTGCAGGCATTATTTTAGCAAATGAGCCTTGCTTCCTAACCACCAATAATCCACGACAGACCGTTAAACGTATTTAACACTATAACAAGCACAATCGCACCTATGAACATATTTTTCACTGTCTCTTCTTTTAATTTCTTACTGGCTTTTGCCCCCAAAAGACCACCTACAGCGGCAGCCAGAGCTACTATCGGCAATATCCCTAGATCAAAGCCGTAAAAGAAACTTGAAGTAATACCGGTTCTGACAAGGCGGGCGGTGTGCGTAAAGAAAATAACCACTATCGAGTATGCCGTAGCTTCTTTTGGCTTAAGCCCAAGAAAAATCATGAATAATGGTACATTCAGCGGCCCTCCGCCAATTCCCAGAAAGACAGCTACAACACCAAGAACAAAACCCATAAGCGGCGGGAAAAACTTGTTTTTGATTTCTATTCTGACATCTTTTTTAACAGTCAAGAAAATAGCTGCCCCCAACACAACTATCGTTGTGAGCGTTTGAACAATCTGCAAATCACGTTCGCTTCTCATAAGGGCAAGCAGATAATCAAGAACCCAGTCTCCGAGGATACCCCCTAAAACTGCACCCAGCGAAATCGAAATAACAACAGGTATATCTATTTTTGAGCCGTCTTTCATCTTCTTGAAAGTCGAAACCAAAGCCATGACAATAATTGCACAGCTTGATAGAAACTGTATGTTGTTAAAATCATGATGCCCCAAAGCATCCAGCACAGGGCGAAACAAAATACCGCCCCCAAGTCCTACTATAGCGGCAAAAATACATGAAACAAGAATAACAACAAAGTAGATAAGTCCAATCATAATCATATAATATCACAAAGACACATTTAGGAAAAGGTGCATTATGAAATTTGATTCAAACCATAATCCATATTTAACGCAGAGGAAACCTGTCTATGGCACTAAAGGCATGATTGCTACATCACAGCCGCTTGCCGCAGAGGCGGGGCTGGAAGTGCTGCAAAAAGGCGGCAATGCGGTCGATGCCGCTATAGCAACTGCTGCCGCACTCACAGTTGTAGAGCCTACATCAAACGGCATAGGCGGCGATGCGTTTGCAATTGTTTGGATAGACGGAAAAATGCATGGACTGAACAGCAGCGGCTATGCACCGAAAAGCATAAGCATTGATGCCGTGCAAGCTTTGGGACATAACGAAATGCCGCCCGATGGATTTATACCCATAACTGTGCCCGGTGCTCCGGCAGCATGGGCGAATCTGTCCTCAAGATTTGGAAAACTGACACTAAAGCAGTGTCTGGCACCTGCCGTCACATATGCAACGGACGGCTATCCGCTATCACCTGTTCTTGCGGAAAACTGGGCACTTGCTTATATGCATTTTTGTAAAACTGCGACTGCACCGGAGTATAAAGCATGGTTTGACACATTCGCACCAAAGAAAACATCGCCACCTAAAGTCGGCGAAATTTGGAACTCTCCCGCACATGCAGAAACCCTGCTCGAAATCGCAGAAACAAATGCAGAGAGCTTCTACCGCGGGCGGCTTGCAAACACTATATCTAATCACATAACAAAACTCGGAGGTTTTCTCACAAAAGCTGATTTAGAAGAATACACGCCGCAGTGGGCAGAGCCGATTTCTGCAAATTACAGGGGGTATGATGTCTGGGAAATGCCGCCGAACGGACAGGGGCTTGTTGCTCTTATTGCACTAAATATTTTTAATGAGTTTGATATCGCAAATGCGAGTTTTGAAAATTCATGCCATATGGCATTTGAAGCTATGAAACTGGCTTTTACAGCAGGAAAAGAATTTATCACCGATCCAAATTATATGACCGTTTCTGTGGAGGAACTGCTCAGCAAAGAATATGCCCAAAAACTTCGAAATAAAATTACAGACACGGCCCTTGAGCCGGCTCCGATAAACCCGAACTCCGGAGGCACTGTATATTTATGTACAGCCGACAAGGACGGCAATATGGTGTCATTTATCCAAAGCAATTATATGGGTTTTGGATCTGGAATAGTCATTCCCGGTACAGGTATATCAATGCATAACCGTGGCGCTGACTTTAGTCTCGACCCCAAACACGCCAATGCACTTGCACCGCAAAAGAAAACATACCACACCATTATACCGGGTTTCCTGACCAAGGACGGAGTGCCCATAGGTCCGTTTGGCGTAATGGGTGGCTATATGCAGCCGCAGGGGCATATGCAGGTTATCATAAACACCGTTGACTACAATTTAAATCCGCAAGCGGCTTTGGACTGCCCGCGCTGGCAATGGATAGAGGGGAAGAATTTTGAAGTTGAATCGGCTTTTTGTGAGGACGTTCGTGAGAGCCTTATAAAAAGAGGACATAAAGTCACTTCATCCGAAAGGACAGGCAAGTTCGGAAGAGGGCAGATTATATGGCGAGACACTGCAAGCGGTGTCCTATGCGGCGGCACAGAATCCCGCTGCGATGGACATATCGCTGTATGGTAGGAGCGATAGGCAATTGCGAAAGTCGCACTCACAAATCACCCGCCGCCTGCGGGCGGCACCCTCTTTGCTAAAGAGGGCAAGGGGGGAAATAACCGACTTTCACATTCATTCTATCGTCAATACCTTGCGGTGCAAGAAGCAAGGGGACGGGGGTTGCTGCTTCACCTTGCGTAGTGGCTATGCCTTGTTTGCTGATTCGTATTTCTTTAGTGCTTTTATTTCTTCTTCGGACAGCTCAAGCATATCAAGTGTTTTAATTTTATTAAGAGTGTCTTGTGTCATTTCGGCAACATCTTCAGGACTATAGTGTATGGTTATTGAATAACCATGTTTTTTTATCTTTTCCGCGTATGGATTCTTACGTATTTTATTAGGTGGTGGCGGTGTGGTGTTTACTCCAATAGTTTCCATTATATGTTACCTCCGTAAATATCGTTCTCTCCCTGAGTTGCCTTCCACGCTGAAAAGATTCGCACTATTTCCTCGTCATTTTCATTGCTCCTGTAACAGTGACAAACGATTAGTAAGCGAGCGTTACCGCTAAAGCC
>WQTE01000070.1 GCA_009786445.1 Oscillospiraceae bacterium
CGCGAAATTGATAATGAATCGGCTATATCCTGCATACTTGGCTTGTTCATAAGCTATTAGTCTCCTTTGAACGGTATATGGCACAAGCATAACAGATATAACCTAAAAAAGCAACTATCAAGGCAACAATTGTTAAATTGTTAACTATCATAATTCGACTGTTTAAACCCTTGTTTTTCGGCAATGTGTTGATATGATTCGTCATTAATTGCTGTTTTCTGGCATTATGCACAAAATCAGCGATTGTGTTTTGTTAATATCCCTAGTTGACAAAGTGAAGTAAATTGGTTAATATTTAAAGTAGCATTTGTTAGCTAGATCGAAAATTTGATCAACTGCTGCATGGGCGTTTTCACAATAAGGAAGGGGTTGTCATTATTATGGTGTTTTTGGATAAGCGAATCGGTGTTATTTGTGACCAATTAGAGAAGTTGTCGGTAAAGCAGAAAATGCCGATAGACTGTTTTATTTATAAAAAGGGCAATTTTTTGCGCCCGCAAGATGCAACTGATGATGGTGCGGCGTTTGAGCTGTTTGATTGCGAAAAAATGCATTGGTACGGCCCTGATGCGCATTATTGGTTTAGGGCAATATACACGGTACCGCAGGAGTTTCACGAAAAACCGCTATGGCTGTACGTGCGCACGCAGATTGAAGAATGGGATGACGGCAAAAATCCGCAATTTCTTTTATTTTCCAACGGCGATATTTTACAAGGGATTGACATGAATCATCGTGAGGTTTTGCTTGAAACCTCTGCTGCTGCAAAAGCCGAATACAGGCTTGATTTGCAGGCGTACACGGGTACGCTTCACAGTGAGTTTAAGCTGATTGTAGAGGCGAGGGAGATTGACCCTGAAATTATGGGACTTTACTATGACTTGCGCGTTCCTCTAAACGCTTTTCCAAAGCTTGAAAAAGACGGCAAAGCCCGCAGAGAACTTGAACTCGCTTTGAACAATGCAATAAATATCCTAGATTTGCGCACTCCGTACAGCGATAATTTTTATGCTTCCGTGAATCAGGCGCGTAACTATCTGAAAAAAACCGTATATACCGCTTTGGCGGGTTATGATGATGTAGTTGCAACGTGTATCGGGCATACACACATTGATGTTGCGTGGTGGTGGACTGTTGAGCAAACCAGAGAAAAGACCGCCCGTAGCTTCGCCACTGTCCTAAAACTCATGGACGAATACCCTGAGTATAAGTTCATGTCGAGCCAGCCGCAGCTCTATGAATTTCTCAAAACGCGCTACCCCGAGCTTTATTCCCGTGTGAAGGAGCGTATCAGCGAAAAGCGTTGGGAACCCGAGGGCGGTATGTGGGTTGAATCTGATACTAATGTGACATCGGGCGAAAGTCTTATTCGCCAGTTTATGCACGGCAAGCGTTACTTCAGAGATGAGTTTGGCTTAGATAACCGCATATTGTGGCTGCCTGATGTGTTCGGCTACACAGGTGCATTGCCGCAAATTATGGCGGGGTGCGGAATCGACTATTTCATGACGACCAAGCTTTCATGGAATCAGTTTAATAAAATCCCCAATGACACATTTTTGTGGCGTGGGATTGACGGTACGGAGATATTGACACACTTTGTCACAACGCTCGGCGTGGGTCAAGATGAAGAGAATTTTTTCACCACATATAACGGCAACCTGCACCCTGATGCGATTATCGGCGGTTGGAACAGATACCAGAATAAAAACATTAATAACGACATACTTATTTCCTATGGCTATGGTGATGGCGGCGGCGGGCCTACCAGAGCTATGCTTGAGACTTCAAAACGTATGGAAAAGGGTATGACAGGCATACCGAAAGTGCGCCAAGCCTTCACTCGCACATATTTTGATGAGCTTGCTTCTAAAGTTTCAGGTAATCCACGCCTGAATGTCTGGGAGGGTGAGCTGTATTTTGAATATCATCGCGGTACGCTCACATCTATGGCACGCAACAAACGCGCCAATCGTAAATCTGAGTTTCAAATGATGGATTTAGAATTACTGTCTGTGCTTGCAAAACGTAATCTCCCTTCGGACGACTACGAAAACGCATGGAAAACCATTTTGATGAACCAGTTTCACGACATTTTGCCCGGCACTTCAATTCATGAGGTGTATGAGGTGACAAAGCGCGAATATGAGCAAGCTCGGGCAAATATCGACGGTCATATCTCTTCTCTGCTCGCTGAACTGTCAGGCGACAGTGATTGCTCAAATACCGACTGTTACCTGAGCGGTAAAGGTTGCGCTGCGGATAACGAGGAGATTATTACGGTATTTAATACGACGGGTTTCACGCGTGACGACATAGTTTTACTCGGAGAGCGCAGCGCGAAGGCGATTAAGGGTTTTGACAGTGTAACGCATTTGGTTCAGCAAACATCTGATGGTGCTGTCGCCTTTTTAAAGAATATTCCGCCCAAAGGCTGGCGCGTATTTTATACGACTTCCGCCGAAACGGGAGATAATACACAAAGCGATGCAAACAGTCCGTTTATACTCGGAGAAAACAATCGTTTGGAAACGCCTTTTTATGTGGTCACGATCGATGAAAACGGACTCATTTCAGGGCTGTATGACAAAGAAAATTGCAGAGAAGTCATACAAGATGGAAAGCGTGCCAATTTGATGTGTATGTATGAGGATAAGCCGATATATTACGACAACTGGGATATTGATGTCTTTTACACGGAAAAAAGCTGGGATATTACGAGTCTGACTCATTTTGAGTGGACAGATTTTGGACCTGTTCGCGCAACGCTTGAGATTAAGCGCGAGATAAGTAGTTCAATTATTTCTCAAAAGATTAGGTTCTATGCCGAAAGCCGCCGCATTGATTTTGAAACCACGGTTGATTGGAAGGAAAGCCAACATTTGCTTAAGGTTCATTTTCCGGTGAATATTCATACCGATGAGGCGACCTTTGACATTCAATTCGGCAATCTCACTCGCAAAACACACTCTAATACGAGCTGGGATATGGCGCGGTTTGAGAGTTGCGGGCAAAAGTGGGTGGATTTATCCGAGGGGCATTACGGCGTGAGCTTGCTCAACGACTGCAAGTACGGTCATTCCGTGAAAGATTCCTGTATCGGGCTGACACTTATAAAATCGGGAATCGAGCCTAACCCCGTCACAGACCAAGAGGTTCACGAGTTTGTGTATTCACTTTATCCGCACAAAGGTAATTGGCGCGACGGCGGTACGGTTAAACAGGGTTACTTTCTTAATCAACAATCACTAATTAGTCCCGGCGCTGCAAAAGTCGGATTTTTCTCGCTGGCTTCTTCCGATTCAGATAATGTTGTTATCGAAACGATAAAGCCCGCAGAAGATGGCGACGGGATTATATTGCGGGTTTATGAGTGTGATAATTCACTCTCGAATGCCGTAATCACTTTGGGCCGCCCGCTTCGCTCCGCCGAGGAATGCAATATGCTCGAAGATAAGATATGCGATGTGGATTTCAGCGATAACAAGGTACGTTTTCAGATAAAGCCGTATGAGATAAAAACTATCAGGATAAGATGATTGTCACAGAAGGTGTGGAGGGCTTATTTATGCAACCACTTACACTAAATAGTAAAAGGTCCGCGAGGTTTAAAAAGACCATTGCAATTACTGTTATGATGTTGCCGGGTGCCATTTGGCTTCTTGTCATACGGTACTTGCCGATGATTGGCGTAGTTATGGCGTTTCAAAATCACAGACCGTATGTTCCGAATCCGGGTTTTTGGGGCAATATCATAAACAGTCCTTTTGTCGGGCTTAGGAATTTTCAGTTTATTTTTTTCGGCGACCGCGCATGGAACATGATTTTTAACACCATCGCTTACAATGCATTTTTTATCGTGCTGACTACTGTACTCGGTGTGGCTCTTGCTATTTTGATAACTGAGATTGGTTCAAAGTTTTTCGCCAAACTCTATCAAACGCTCATGTTTTTCCCATTTTTCATCAGTTGGGTCGTGGCAAGCTATTTTGTTTTTGCGTTTTTGGAGCCGACTTTCGGATTGCTGGCTCATGTCAGGGAGTGGTACATGGACCCTACGGGATGGCCTGTTATACTCACTTCCGCTCATCTTTGGAAAACGCTTGGTTATACTTGTATCGTGTATGTTGCCGCCATTGCGGGGATTGACCAGGGTATGTATGAGGCGGCGGCAATCGACGGGGCTTCAAAATGGAAGCAGGTGTGGCATATAACCATTCCCACCATAAAGCCGATGATTATCATTTTAAACATCTTGGCTGTAGGTCGTATCATCATGGCTGATTTTGGTTTGTTTTGGAATGTCACCATGGATAGCGGACCGCTTCAAAGGGCGACGGAGGTTTTTGATACTTATGTTTACAGAGTGATGATTTCAAATGTCGCAGGTGCGATGGATTTTGCCACGGCTGCTGGGCTGTTTCAATCTATTATCGGTTTTATTTGCATCATGGGTGCAAATGCGATTGTCCGCAAAATCAATCCTGAAAACTCGCTGTTTTAATTGCATCGTATCATAGCAGATGATATGTAATTTGCTGGTACAAAGGAGTGTTTGTTATGGCAGGAAGAAAGAAATTTCGTATAAACAAGGTCAGCAGAGCAAGTGAAGCGCTGTTTCATGTCATAGTCGGCGGATTCGCGCTTATTTGTATCATTCCGTTTGTTTTCATAATTATCATTGCTTTTACGGGTGCGGAAAGTCTGCGCACTATTGGCTACTCGTTTTTTCCGGCGGAAGTGACAATGGTGAATTTCAACGCCGCTTTTGAGTTGGGCGACCAGCTTTGGAGAAGTTTCTATAACAGCATTTTTATAACCTTCATCGGA
Source organism: Oscillospiraceae bacterium (assembly GCA_009786445.1). Taxonomy (GTDB): domain Bacteria; phylum Bacillota; class Clostridia; order Oscillospirales; family Oscillospiraceae; genus WRMH01. The sequence continues at coordinate 4,831 of WQTE01000070.1, forward strand.
ACGTTTTTGTCGCTCCTTATCGCAATAATGTACGCATACGGACTGTATCGGACAGGTTATCCTTTAAAAAAGTTTTTTACGATTCTTATGTTTTTCACAATGCTGTTTGGCGGCGGTTTGGTACCTTTTGTCATTGTGATAAGAAATTTACTTAATCTCGGCGATACTATTTGGGCTATGATTGTGCCTATGCTCATGGCTCCGTTTAATGTCATAATTTTGCGGACTTTTTATAAGACCTGCATTCCTGAATCTTTGCTTGATGCTGCGAATATAGATGGTTGCGGCGAGTTTCGCACTTTGTTTTCCATCGTTGTCCCGCTGGCTAAACCCGGCATCGCCACAATAGGTCTTTTGACGGCTATCGGCTTTTGGAATGACTGGTGGCATGCACTTTTATTTGTTCGCGACCGCAGTCTCATCCCTCTGCAATTTTTGCTTATGGAAATGCAACGGAATATGGAATTCATCAGGCGCAATATTACTATGATTGGTGCAGAAAACATAAATTTTGCAGATTTGCCCACACAGGGTTTGCGTATGGCTTTAGCCGTTATTATTGTTGTGCCCATTGCCTTTGCATATCCCTTTTTCCAGCGTTACATCATCTCGGGCATGACAATCGGCGCAGTTAAGGAGTAAATTCATGCGCAAACAGCACATCATCTGCCGGGACGGTAGACAGTTTTCCGGTTTTAGACACTCTTTGGTGTTTAGATATATTTTAATTCACGAAAAAGAAAGGAAAGAAAAATGAAAAAATTAGTAGCAATTCTCTTGAGCGTTATGATGTTGCTTGCCTTGGTTGCGGCTTGCACTTCCGCGGAAGAAAGTCAAGCTCCTCCTCCGGCAGGAGATAACGGCAATCAAACTTCGGAAACTGCCCCTACCCCGGCTCCTGCGCCGACAACTCCCGACGAGCCTCCAACCGAAATCAGCATCTGGTTCAACGGCGGCAATGCGGATAATGACGATACGATTGTTGTTGAGGCTGTCAACGCACGTCTGCAAGAGCTTGGTCTCAACATCACCATCAGGCCTGTTTGGACAGGCGGCTGGGGTATGGGCGATCCTGCTCAAATCGCCCTGAACACCGCCGATGCATCCATTGATATTTTCTGGACGGGTTCATGGGGGTTAAATTATTTCAACAATGCTCAAATCGGTAACTTTGTCAGGCTTGATGACCCCAATAATAATTTGCTGGAGCGCTATGGCCGAGATGTAATGGCTGAGGTTGATGAGTTATTGTGGAATGCGTTTACTACCGAAGGTCCTTCCGGGCGCGGTCTTTACGGCGTTCCCGGCCCTAAGGATTCAGCCGCGTGGTTTAAGCTTGAAGTGAATAATGACCGTCTGGTTGAACTGGGATTTGACTTTGATGAAATTTTCTCCATTACAGAGTCTAATCACGAAATCATTTTTGACCCTATTTTTGAGGAAATCATGCAGGCGGCAAAGGATTTGTACGGCGATGGTTTCTTCCCGTTAAACCTTGAAGCGGGGAACTTTTTAAATAACTTCTCCTGTACAGATGGTGATTTGACAGGTATCAATGCCTTCCACTTTCCGTTTGACCCGAATAATCCGGCACAGCCGGTACGCCCCGAAGTGACTTTGCAGGTGGAAAATGAGCTTTATCTGCGTGTGCTTGAAAGGACTCGTGATTTCTGGAATTTAGGCTTTATCGACCCGAGGCTTGCTATTGGCGAAGATGCGGGTATCGATAGAGGCGAGATTCTCAGAGCAGGAGAGTTTATCTTCTCTACAGGGCAATATGCCTATGGTCATACTGCAACTGTCCAATCAGAGCGCGGTCTTGATATCCGCTTCGTGCCGCTAAGCAGAGTCCCAATTGTTTCCACCATGTCCGCAGCGGGTTCAGGCTTTGCGATTTCAGTATATTCTAGAAATCAAGAGGCTGCAATGCAGTTTATAAATGCATGGTATACAGATAATACTCTTACGGTTCTTCTTAGCGAGGGCGTAGAGGGTGTTCACTGGAATCCTGATGAGAATGGTCTCATTGTTCTCGATACTGATGCCAGAGACTCCATCCCATATCAGACTTGGCGTTTCGGCATGGGGAATGTCTTCATGCTGACTCCCAGAAATACGGACGGTGCAGAGTATATTGAAGGTTTCAGAGCCTATAACGAGCTTGGTGTCGGCACTGCTTTTCTCGGTTTTGTTTTTGACAGCGAGCCTGTAGCCATTCAGGCAGCGGCTATGAGAAATGTCGTTGATGAGTTTCGCACTCCTTTGACTGTAGGCGGTATGGATCTCGAAACAGCTGTTCCCGCTTACATCGCTGCGCTGAGAGCTGCGGGCGCGGACGATGTTCTCGCAGAGCTTAACAGGCAACTTGATGAGTTTTTCGCAGGCAGGTAGGGAGCTGAGCGAGTGGGGGCTCACAGCCCCCACTGCAAAAAACAGAGAAAATTACCCTGCGCCTACCTACTAAGTAGCTAATGCCTCGGAGGCGTTGTATGAGCTTCTGACCAGTGGGGCTGAGGCTACGAATGAGAAGCCCATTTTTTTTGCTATTGAGCCGTATTCTTCAAATTGCTTTGGTGTTATGAACTCATAAATTGGATAGTGCTTTGCGGTAGGGGCGAGGTATTGACCGATTGTTATGAAGTCGCAATCTGCTTTGCGCAGGTCTTCAAATAGCTTTAGGACTTGCTCTTTTGTTTCGCCCATACCCAGCATTATTCCGCTCTTTGAGTGTATTTTTGGATTTATGAGCTTAATGTTTCTCAGCAATTCAAGAGAACGGCAATACTTCGCCTGTTGCCGCACGGCTGCATATAGTTCGGGTACGGTTTCGACATTGTGGCTTATGACATCGGGGGATGCTCCTGCGACAGTGCGGAGGGCTTTTAGCTCGCCTTTAAAATCCGGAATCAATACTTCTATAGCTGTTTCATGGCAGTTTTTCCGGACTGCCTGAATTACTTTTGCAAAATGCTCCGCTCCGCCATCCGCCAAATCGTCTCTTGTGACAGATGTAATGACTACATATTTAAGCCCAAGTGCGCTAACGGCACGAGCTAGGTTCTTCGGTTCATCGGCAGAAATCTGCTCGGGTATTTCATGGCTGACGTTGCAGAAATTACAGTTTCGGGTGCAATTTTTTCCTAAAATCATAAAAGTTGCAATTTTCTTCGAGAAACATTCATTGTAGTTTGGGCAATTTGCCTCTGCACAAACCGTATTCAAATTTGAATTACTGATTAACTCTTCAACCAGGGCAATATTTGGGTTACTCTTGCTTTGGATTCGCAGCCACTCAGGTTTTCTTTTCAAAATAAAATCCATTCCTTTCAGCAATTTTAAGGCACAAATGGCCCGTTAAAAGGGTGGCTGCGCAGAGTCGAGGTTGTCTCTACTCAAACAAACATGACAGAAATTCTTCTTTTGTAACGTGACCAAGAAAGGAGTCAAGCGAAGTTTCCGCCAAAGCATCATTTACTTTATCTTTTTGATATTCTACTTTTTCAAGTTTTTCTTCCAGCAGGCGAATAGGAACTGTCCCCATGAAATCACCTCGAATTGAACAAGATTCTATGACCCCTCGGGCGACATCCAGATAAACATCAACCCTGCCGCCGGAAAACCGCTTGCTGTTTTTGTATGAAAAGTTGGGTGACCTGCCAAATATATATGCAGGATTAGAGTACTTTTCCTCATTTATCTTTTCTATCTCCGCAAGTTCCTCATGGGGCAAGCTATAGTGGGTGAGGTCGTGCGTTTCGCCCAAGGTAGCGAGCATGAGTTTTTTTATCTCCGCCACAGGTATCTGCTCTTTCATATAATCGGCAACATTTGCAACCCTGCTGCGAATTGAGCGGATTGCCTTTGAGCGTATTTTTTCGTCATCAACCTTTAAAACCCGCGCCAACATCTCTAAATCTGTATCATACAGCAGCGAACAATGGCTGCAAATCTTGTTTCTGACTGCATACTGTGCTATTCCCGTTACTTTTTTTCCAAAAACGGTTATGTCGTTGCGCCCCTCTTGTTTTGCGGTTATCCCCAGCTTGCCTAAACTCTCAATGACCCATGATGCGAGCATTTTTTTTGCCTCAAACTGCGAGCTTTCCTGTCTATCATACGGAAGTATAAGCGTAAGCAGAATTGTTCCCGAATCCGTAAAAATGGTACCTCCTCCACTTGAACGACGGACAATCTTGATGTCGTTTTTTTGAGTAAAATCTAAATCTACCTCTATATTTGCAACCTGATAGCTGCCAAGCATGACGGTTTTTCCCGTCTGCCAGAGCATAGCAATCGGAGTTTTTTTGTTTTCACTGCGCATAATATATTGCTCGATCGAAAAATTAAATGCAGCATCATTTATTGTTGATTCAATGTTTAGCAACACTTGCCTCCATCTTAAGAAAATATAGCGTTTGGTTTATTGTGTCGTAGGCGTAGCCGCAAAAACCTCTGTTAGGTCAATGATGCAGCCGGGCAGGACATGGACGGGTATTTTGTCCGTTGCTCCGTAAATACGTGTTGTGTATTTTTCATCGGACAGGGTGTTTACCGCCACATTTTTTTCCTCGGGGTCAACTATCCAGAACTCGCGTACTCCTGTCTCGCAATATTTTTTGTATTTAGTGACTCTGTCGTGATTGGGGTTTGACGGCGATAGTATTTCTATGATTAAGTCCGGTGCGCCCACGACTCCCTTGCCGTCTGAAAGTTTGCTTTTATCACAAACAACCATTAAATCGGGCTGAACGACCGTGTCGTCAAGGGTGTCGGCATTGAGCCGCACATCAAAGGGTGCCAGAAATGCCTCGCACTTTTTCCCTTTTAGAAACAATCGCAGCAAGAAGTACAAATCGCCCAACGCTGTTTGATGTTTTCGGTTTGGCGCAGACATTAGATATGACTTTCCATCTATGAGTTCCCATCGCTCATCGTCATCCCATGTCAGATAATCGGCATATGTGTAATATCCGTTCCTATTATATGCAGGCAGTGCTTCATTTACCTGCATTTCGTCATTTGTTTGGCTTTTATCTTTATCTGTGTTATTTGTTGTGTCCATGCTAATGTTCCTCCGATTTGGTAATTTGCTTAAAACCATTATAACACAGAAGTGCCGCAATTTCAATACACATTTAAGTGTGAAATTGCGCGTAAAAGTGTGTGTTTTCTGCATTTGCTAGCATATGAGAGTGCAAGGTCATAGGCACAGGTGCCAGCTAAACCTGTTCATCTACACTTTGAAGCCCAGCAAATCTCTGACCTGGGTCTGCTCGTCTACGCCGGGATAGGTTTCTTTCAGCTTCAGCCCTGACTGAGTCAGCTCGAATACGCAGCGTTCGGTGACGTAGAGCACCTTTTGTCCGCGTTTCAAGGCGTGTTTGCCTGAGAAGCTGATTGCGGATACTTGGTCTTTGACTTTCATCACACTGCCTTCGTTTTTAATAGTGACCGTACCGTCTGCGCCTTGTTCGACCACTAAACCCTTTGTGTTGAAGCTCAGGCAGAACACGACTGTTTTTGTCGCATATGTGATGTTTGCAAATCCGCCGATACCTGAAAAGTAACCCGCCATCTTATGTGCGTTTACGTTGCCGTGTCTGTCTATTTCCAGACCGCCGAGGAAGCAGATATCAAGACCTCCGCCGTCGTAGAAGTCAAACTGTGTCGCCATGTCGGAAATCATGTCGGCACCAATGGTTGCGCCAAAAGCAAGCCCGGGAGCGGGCAGTCCGCCGATTCCGCCCGGCTCGACTGTCATATGTATGTCTTTTAAAACCCCTTGCTTTGAGGCGTGTTTGGCTGCACTTTCAGGGAAACCGACACCGATGTTCACAACATCACCGGGCTTTAGTTCCCTAGCTGCGCGGTCACCGATAATCTCTGCGGGAATGTCACGACCTTCCCTGCCGGCTTTGGTAATTCTAAATTTATCTGCGATTTTATTTATATAGTAATCCATCTGAGAGGCAGGAACATGGATGTCGCCTGATAGAACCGGATTGTACTCAGGCTTTTCATGCATCTTTTCGTTTACAACAACGGCATCAATCAGAAATCCCGGAATTACCACATTTCGCGGGCGCGAAAACTCGTGGCTCACGCGCTCAACTTCAACTATGACCTTTCCTCCATTACGTTTCGTTGCCTGTGCGACGGCTAGTGCATCTACATTCAGGTATTCTTTTTCAAATGTGATGTTTCCGCTTGGGTCAACCGTTGTTCCTCTGATAAGCGCAACGTCAATCTTCGGTGTGTAGTATAACAGGTATTCTTTGCCTTCGACTTCCACAAGTTTGACCAGTTCCTTTTTTGACCTGTCATTAACGGCATAGGTGTCAACCCTTGGGTCACAGTAAATTCCGAGACCGACCTCGCTTAAAATCCAGTCTTTGCCCGATGCCGCTGCCCTGACTGTATGCGAGAGCACACCAAGCGGGAGGCAATATGCTTCAATCTCTCCGCTTAGCGCCATGTCTTTGGTTATGGGCATACTGCCGAAATGCCCTGCTACGACTTCTTTTACAGCACCCATCTTGACATATGGCTCAGCATATCTGCTGTCGTCCCATATGCCAAAGCCGGCTGCGCAGAACAAACGAAGGTTTCTCGGAGAGCCTGTTTCCTTGATGCGCTCGTAAATTGCATCATGCAGTGCTTCGGGGTTTGACCACGCTAAAAAAGAGTTGATGGCTACGCACTGCCCATCTTCTATCATATCCACGGCTTCACGAGCAGAGATTATCTTGAACATTTTTGCATTTCCTTTCAGCACACCGCCAATAAACGGTAAGTTTTGGTTTTTTCAATTTTACCATTTATTGATGAGAAATACAATTACGAATGTGACACTTATCTTCGATACCCTGTACCTTTTTCTTCTACGCATACGCGCTCCACATAGCCGAGAACTTTGTATTTTACCGGGCTTGGCAGAGTTCTGTACAGTCCGAGCAGTTTGTTTTCCGTTTCATTTACCAGTGACGGCATACTGCTATCAGATAGCAGCCAGTCAAGAGTCACATCATAACCGTCTGCGATGCGTTCCAGCATTGGTCTTCTCGGGATCACCAAATCATGTTCCCATCTATATAAGGAATTCATCGAGACCCTCAGTAGCTTACTTTGGTCTTTTAACGACCGCTTTGCCCTTAACCTAAGACTTCTAATTTTTTCACCCAGACTCATATTCAACGCCCTCCTTCAAGCAGTGTATGGAGTATATTTCTTAAAGCTGGTTTAATGTCAACAAAATTTATCAAAATTTTGAACTTTTTTCCAGACTTTGCTGTCTCGCATATCAACATACTGATTTTAACCTTGATTATCCAATGTTTTTTGCATAATTATTTTTTTTGCACGCTTCCTTTTTCTCTGTATGTCATATATTAGCTGCTAATATTTTAATATTGTTTTCAATGCTTTTTGTGTTATAAAGCTTAAACCTGCTTTAAGGTTTATGATTTTACTAAAATGAATTTTTTATCAACTTTTTATTAAATTATTGCAAAGTCTTTCTCTTTTGTAGTAAACTAGTAAACTACTCTCGCACGCTACTGGTGTAACGTATTTTCGCCATTTTAAGTTTAATGGGAGGTGTCTTAATGGACGGTGATAATTTATCAATCATGGAATTTTCCAAGCTCTCCGGTGTAATGGCTTCAAAGCTCCGATACTGGGACAAGGTCGGTCTGCTCTGCCCCGAAAAGCGAAATGCAAAAAATAACTATCGGCAATATTCAAGAGCGCAACTGGATACAGTAAATTTCGTTACAACTCTGAGTTCCCTCGGTCTTTCACACAAGGTTATTACTGAGCTTCTGGTGGCGCGAAATCCCGAAACCATGTCTTTAATGCTGCAAAAGCTTGATATGCGGGTTGTCCACGAAATGAATAATTTGCTCAGGCGCTGCGCTTTCATTCATTCGTGGAACGAATTTATTCATATGGGGATTCATGCAAAAGATGGCAGTGTCAAGGAAATGTTGCTCGACGACCGCAGAATGAACGA
>WQTE01000071.1 GCA_009786445.1 Oscillospiraceae bacterium
GTCGCAAACCCGCCGTAACCGTTTGTTCTTGTTCCTGCTCCAATTTCTGACATGCTCCTGTTATCAAGGGTTACTTCCGTTATATTTGAAAGCGGAATCTGTGTCCCGTACATCGCGCTTATCTGAACGCTGTCAGGAGAAATTATGATGTTCGGCTCTCGCTCTCCCACAATAAATAACGCCCCTATTCCCGCGATAACAGCCACACCCAGCAGAACGCCTATTACAACTCCGACCTTTTTACCTCTAACCATAACATCATCAGTAAAACTTAGCTCATCACCGTTAGCTCCGGTTTTTTCAGCGCTTTCAGCAGCTTCACCGGCAACTTCAAGCCCGGGCAGAGGTTTGCGATAACGATTTCCGGTGTTTGCATATATTACAAACCCGATAGGAAGAACCATACTCAAAACCATCGCAAGCCAGAAAAGCCACATGGCTTCAAGGCGAATCGAAACAGGAAACAGTAATAGCATTGCAGCCATTGCAATCAGTAATTTCCCTACCGCGCGGCACAGGGCTTTCTCGTCATAGGTTTCTCTTTTTTTATCACTCATGGTATTAATACCCGCAATAAGAGAAGCCCCCTTGCCCCCGAGAAAATACACCGCCAAAGCCAGAAGCGGAACCGCTATAGCAGCCATAACAATTATATCCATCATCACGCCATCCTCACCTTTCCTCAGCCCCCAACGCCTGCTTTATCTAAACAACGTGCTAAAGCGGAAAGTTCTGCATTCTTGCATATCTGCGCGGATATTCGACCGGAGTCTCACTGATTTTGCGCACCAAGACTGCCCGATGGGTTATATCCGCCCCCGGTATCTCGTAGTCGTACACGCGCTCCAGCTCCGCTCCAAGAGTCGCCATAGCATTTTTAGCACTGTCGATTTCATCATCAGAATTTACGCTTTTCATTGCCACCATTACACCGCCCACCTTTACAAAAGGTAAACAAAGCTCACAAAGAACTCTAAGCTCCGCAACAGCCCGCGAAACTGCAGCGTCAAATGTCTCCCGCCAAGTATCCATGTGAGAAACTTCCTCCGCACGCGCATTAACACAATTCGTTTCAATTTTGAGAAGCTCACAAAGCTCCGATAAAAACGTCACCTTCTTTCCCGTAGCATCAAGTAGGGTCAAGTCAATGTCAGGGCGCATTATTTTGAGAACAAGTCCGGGAAACCCCGCACCGCTCCCAACATCAATAACCCTCTCGTTTTTGAGCGAAATCGCCCCGAGAAGTGCAATCGAGTCGAGAAAGTGCAATCTCGCAACTTTCTCCGGTTCGGTGATGGCAGTGAGGTTGACGAGCTTGCCACGCTCTGCGAGAAAATCGTAATACGTGCCAAACACCGCTTCTGAGTTGAGCGGCAAAATAATATTCATCTCTTTCACGCCTTGCCCGATGATTTCCGAAATAGCATCAAACATAACACAGGGTATTATATGATGTTTCCGCTCCAAGTGCAAGAGTTTGTTTTAACTTTTTCTGGAGAATTTGCATTTTATTCTTTTTTCCAGACTCTAGATCTCATGTGTTGTTTGTTTAAACAAACCATTATTACACTTATTTTCCACTTTTTTAGATGCTCTTTCTTTTCTTCCTCGGTTACTCTTCATAGCGATAAAGTGTATTATTTCTGGTTTTTTCTGTATTTTGATAGCAAAAATACAACACTCTGAGAATATTCGTGTATTTACATTTCCTTAACATTTGTGTGTTGACTTTGTGGAACAAGTGTGGTATAAGTTGAGCATAACTACATTTTCACGGATGATTCGCAACATTTTACTTTTATCGCAAAAGGACTTGCAAGAAATTAAATAGGGTGCCTCTAATGGTAAGTTTTAGATGTACCCAACGAAAAAGGCAAACCTTCCGAAAGGCTGGGGCGCAAAGCAAGGGGTCTAACGCAAAAGGCTCGATTCTGTCACTAAATCGAGGTTTGAAATGACAGCCCGGCTGCCACAAAACTTTTGCTACTTGCTTCTTTTCGTTAAATATAAGCGAACAGGAGTGTTTTTGATGCTCCACAAACAAACTCCCCGCAGTAGATAACTTCGTTTTTTCGCTCGGGCGAGTCGACAGACAGAAAAGAAGCCTATTAGATTGGTGCAATTACTCCAAATCTCAGCACCGATGCTCTGAAAGAAAAATTTGACCTAAGAGGTGAAAAAAATGAAAGTTAAAAAACTATCTGCAATTTTGCTCACAGCTCTGTTCGTGCTATCAGTTTTATCAATGGGTCTCGACACAACTGCGCAAGTTTCAGAGACGGGCGGTACGGGCGATGTATCTTTTGTTGCCCCCGATCAGTGGGTTGTATTGTTTCTCGGAAACAATCTCGCACAAACTAACCCGGGAAACGCTCAAGAACAGGTAGAGCTGCGCCATGTACCAGACGGCAACACACTCGGCGAAAACACGCCCACTCACGCCACGTTTGTAACTCCGACGGCTCCGTCCGGTTATTTTTACCGCTTTTCGGGCTGGAACACACAGAGAAACGGCAATGGTGAGAGCTTCACTCAAGCCCAAATTTCCATCCTTCCGATAACAAGGCATATGCGCCTCTACGCACAGTGGGCACTAGAGCGCAATGCTGTAACAGAACCGACAGACCCCGATCCGGAACCATCGCCCTCTCCGTCGCCTTCACCTTCTCCATCGCCTTCACCTTCTCCATCGCCGACGGCAACTCCTCAGCCTACACTTGCGCCGCCTGATGACAGTACTCCGCCTCTCACTCCTTTTCCTCCGGAAGCCGGAGGAGAAGGCGGGACTACCGCAGGAACTCCTGATACAGGCACCCCCACTGTAACTGATGTTGATGATAGCGGTACTGATACCCATGCCGCGGAAACCGTTGATGCTCTCGAAGTCACGGACAGCGCAGCCGAACCTACCATTGTACAGATAGACGATCCAGAAAGTCCCGGAGCAGCGATTACCATCACGGATGCAGAAACACCACTGTTTGGAGGAATCCCGCTCTTTGCTCAAAACGGAGCTCCCACATGGGCACTGCTCAACCTCATATTTGCCGTACTCGGAATAATCTTAACAGCGCTCGCAACACTCAGGAGAACCATTGCCGCAAACCGCGAACACAAAGAAGAGGCGGAGCGTGCAGAAGCGCACGGTGCGCAAGCGAATTTATATGATGAAGAAAATCTTCAAAGCGAAAATTCTCAAAAATCACGCAAAACCCTTTGGCTAATACTCGGCGGCACGGCGGCAGTTTTCAGCATTATCCTATTTTTCATCTTCCAAGACATAACTGCATCCATGGTGTGGGTTGATTACTGGACAATTGCGCATGTTATACTTTTTGCCGTTGGCGTAACATCCGCAATACTGGCAACTCGCGGCGATAAAGACAGAGACGACAGCGGCGGCGCAGAGACTTTGGACGATGACGAAATTCAAAAAACCCAAAGGGTTCACGTTTGAAGGTAAGGCACAAACAATTCTCTGCCTCGCATTCGTGGCAGAGCCTATAAAAGATTTATGCCACTCACGCCGCGAAGCATTTACTCGCAAAGCGGTTATGGAGGACACAAAATGCTTAAATACATCATGTTACTCCTAATAACAGCAATTTTAGCTATGGCGACACTCAGTCCTCCCATAACCGCTCGCGCTGTAAATATCTTTTCGGTGACTCCTGAGCTACCCGAAAACCAAAACGTTGAATCCGTCGGTTCATTTAACCTTGATGTCAAGGCCGGACAAACGCAAGAAATTGAAGTCTTGGTTGCAAATCACTATAACGATTCCATCACAGTAGAAGTCTCCCTCATAAATCCCGGCACAAGCAGAAACGGCGTTATTGACTTCTCGCAGGCGGGCAACATGGATACAACACTTAATATCTCTTTTTACGACATTGCACATCTGAAAGTTGACCCGTATATCACAATCCCCGCAGGCGGTACCGCAAGAGTTCCCATCGCACTGCAAATTCCCGAAAACGGTTTTGATGGTGTGCTCTTCGGAGCAATCCGCGTACTGCTGGGCACTTCAGAAGAAGAAATGGCGCAAGCAGGACAGCCTGTAGAGAGCTTTGAGCAAGTGATACCCGTGAGACTTTTTCAAGACAGAAATATCGTAATCGCTCCGGAATTTAAACTCGGAGGTATAGAGTTCGGCTTAATAGCCGGAGTGGCAGCTATAGAGGTGAATATCAGAAATCCCGAACCGCGCTTTAGTATGGGAACCATAGTTAGTGCGCAAATATTTTCCACAGACAGCGATGCACCTATTTTCACAATAACAGACCTCGAGGTGGATTTTGCACCACACTCCGTTTACTCTCTCACATTACTGGACAATGCGGGATTTGGAATCCTCGCAGGTGAATATATTGCAAATGTTCAAGTTGGTTTTGACGGGCAGATTTGGAAATTTGAGCAGGGGTTTCATATCACTCCGGCTGATGCCGATACAGTCAACTCAAACGCAATCAATCAGCAAGTTCCACCGCAGCAGCTTTTGGGTGGCACAATGCTCTCAAGTATAATCCTCTGGTTAATCTCAATCGCTGCAGGTATTACGATAATTCTTTGTATAGTAATAATTGTGCTTGTCAAAGCAAAAAGACACTCATATCCGTTTAGAAAGGAACTGACATGAAAAAGATATTAATTGCTCTTATTACAACACTGGCCCTCCTTATGGCGATAGCACCAATCGTTTTGGCGGATGATGGCGAGCCAGCACCGCCCCCCACTCTCAGCGACGATTCTCAAGCTGAAGTAACATTCTTAGCTCCAAGCGTAGATGAAGGCGTAAAGCCGGACCCCGATGGTGGCATAAATGGTCTAAGTTATGACTTTGCCGAAAGGACAGTGAGCTTTCAAAACGAAAGCTATAGTGCTGTAAATCCTGCGTATATGAGAGTTACATCAACTCTTCCATGGACTGTTTCCGTGAGCATCACGCCGTTTGTCCAAGCGGCTGCACCAACGATGAAAACAATCGAAGGATTTACTATAAATTTGAATCCGAGTATCATTACAAACCACCATCCGGGAGCAAGTGGTAGTGCAAGTGTTGCCTCGCAAGTAATCGGGGCTGCCGACGGCGGTGGAAACCCTGTCCCAGTCGGGACACATGGAGCAATATCCAGACCGATAGCACAGGGCACAATGGGCATATGGAATTTGCAGATTCCCGCAGTTTTAAACGTCCTCGGCAACACAGCGCACGTTGGCGGTGCAACGGCGGAGATTAACTGGATCTTCGTTCAAACCACCCCGTAACAGGTGAACTAAAATGCAACAGTTGAAATGTACCATAAAAATATCTTTAGTGCTTCTCGTACTATCTGTAGCTCTATCTTTCGGGGTTTTTGGGGCTCTCGGTGCAGGAGTTATCGGCGGGGGATTTTCGGTAACACCCGTTCTTCCGGAAAACCAAGTCCCCGACTCACTGGGTTTCTTTGATCTCATGGTAAAGCCCGGTATGGAGCAAACTATTCAAATCATCATCACAAACACAACCTCGGAGGAGCTTTCGGTTTCAACCGTCACTTTCACACCCACGACCAACATAAACGGCATTATAGATTATGGCTCTCCCGGCACACCTGATGAAACATTAACCACAGATTTTGCCGATATTGCAATCCCTGAGCGGGATATTACTGTACTTTCTCCGGGAGAAACCAGATATCTCTCGATAGATATCTCCATACCTGATGAGGGGTTTGACGGAATAATCCTCGGCGCAATAAATACCATCAACAATATCACCGATGAGCAGCTTGCAGAAGCGGCGAATACGGGCACAATCATCAACAGGTTTACATTCGCCATTGCCGTGAGGCTTCAAATCGGAGCTGAAGAGGCAGAGCCACAGCTCGTATTCGGGGGTATCTCCACAAGGCTTATAAATCACAGAGCGGCGATTGTAGCCGAGATAAGAAATCCATTACCCAGAATAACCCGAGATGTCATCGCAAGCGCAGCGGTTTACAGGCAAGGAGAAAATCTTCCCATCTTAACAAGAGAAGACATAGAAGTAGAATTTGCACCACATTCGGTGTTCCCTCTGGCTTTTGTTGATGAAGCAGGCGTGGGCTTAGGCGAAGGTTTGTACACGGCATTAATTCGCTTAGAGCGCGATGGCAAAGTCTGGGAGTTTAATGAAGATTTTGAAATATTAGCCACGGAAGCAGCCGCACTGAGCGAGGGAGCTTTAAATCTGCAAACAGCACAACCGTCGGAAGGCATGTCCGATATTTTAGCAGAGATTGAGCTTTGGGTGCTCCTTATATTAGGTGGCACACTTGCCCTTTTAGCAGTGGTTGCCGTATTTACATTAAAAGTCAGTAAAAACAGAAAAGCTTTTGTAAAACAAAAAAAAGCAATAAGCCAACGTAATAGATAGGAGGGCATTTAGATTATGTTTAGAAACTCAAATGTACTTAAAAGAGTCTTGGCACTTATTTTAACTTTAGTATTGGTAGCAGGTATCGCCTCTTATGCGCTAGGTGCTCCTCATGACAGCGACGACGACTCAAATACATCCGAACAAATCCCCGAGCCGCCGGAAAATAAGCCTGAAGAACCTGAAACGCCAATTGACGATGATAACAATTATGACAGTCCTTCCGCTGTGCTTCCGCAAGAGCCGGAGACTGATTATGATCCAAGTGAGGAAGAAAATTTAAACAGCGGCGATGTCGCTTATAATCCTGCTGAAAATCTACCGACTGAGTATCAGCCGGATCCGGATAATAACGCTACCGATCCCGAGATTTCAGAGGAAAAGATAGAAGAATACGAAACGGAGACAGCAATCTCTAAGAGTGAGAGCATGTTAACTGTTGAACGTCTTGAAATAGTTGCTCCTGCAAGCGTAGTAGCAGTAAACTCGACACCCGACCTGATGGACGGAGTGAAGGTCAGAGTATATTTATCAAATAATACATGGGAATATGGCGAAGTCGGTCAAAATGTCAATCTTTCCTATGCCGCCCCCGATGCGTTTAATACGGAGACGTCTCCTGCACAGTGGCAAATCAGATATGATGCATATCTCTCAGACAATCATGAGTGGCTCAGCCCCGATAATCGTGCCACATTTGCTATCAGGCTCATAACAGTAATCGACCCCGATGCCGACATGGGTGCCAGAATTGTTAATATCAACGGCATAGATAATTTTTTCCTCGGTGGCAATGAGGGACATCAATATGAAATAGAAATTTTATACACTCCGCTGGAGCATCAGCATGATAAGGGACGCTTTCTAAGGGTTTTGCTTCCCGATTTTATAGGCTTTGAGTTTAGCGTTATACCGCCGCAACTCAACGTTCCTTTTACTATTAGCCAAGTATCTCCGATAGAAGTGATTATAGCATTTGACGATGGTCCGATTCCGGGTGAGTCTTTAATCCCGATTTCATTTATCAGTCTTGCCTCAAGAGAGCTTTCTCAAACACCCGTACCGGAAAGTTTTGAAGTCACGGTTTATTCCTACCGCGGGCTTGATGCGCCCCCGGACGAAAATACCGCTGAGCCTTATCTCCACGAGACTGACATAAGGCGCTTTTCACCACCCGACCTCCCTGTGAGTACATTGTTTTCTCCCACTTTTTCTCCTGCGAGCGCACATGCAATTATCACCTCATTCAGTGTCGTGTCAGGGTATAACGAAAGCAGCCACAACTTTACAGCAAACAATCTCAGAAAATCTGCGCCGATGCGCTCAACTCAGGATAATACATTACGTTTGCTTATTCCCGTTCCTGATGGTCTCGAAGATTACGGAATCACACCCTTTGCCTCCGGCACTACAACCCTTCTGGAAATTGATGGAAAGCAGTATTGGAGCGGACCCATCTGGATTCCCTCAACAAATCCGGTAACCTCAGTACAGGCTTTTCAACGAGCACTTTGGGGGCAGCCGATTCTCAACACCACAACATCAACAACATCTTTGAGTGTTGTCCCTCGTTTTAGAGGTGTCACCAATGAAATCATTCAAAACCCTCGCACGTTCACATCAGACCGTCCGATTCTGATTGAAGCTATGCAAGGCGGGCAGTTGGAGCGTGCACCATTTAACAACCAGCAAGGCAATCCTCAATTTTATACCGTTACTTTCGGGCGTATCGGAGTTGCAGACTTCAACATTCAGAGTCTGAACCAATTCAGCTTTGCTTTGCCGTCAGTCGGCAGCAGACCTTTCCGTGTACAAGGTACGAACGATACCTTCCCGGGGCACTCACTTTCAACAGTTGAGTTTCGTCCCTCCCGGTACACAAATACAGAAACCCATCCACAAGTTATATACGAAGATATGGTCATAAGCCTCGGGCCGTTTATTCGTGAAATGCGCCCGCACGGAATCACCATGAGTCCAAGATACGGTCCTGCCCATTTTGAGTATACACTTGAAAATGGAGATACTATAAGAACTGAGACACCATCTCTGGCACATCAGTTTGATGTTGGCGACAGCTATGTTCGCAGCATAAGAATCATGCCGGTGGAAATCAATGTCCAAGACCAAGGTCCGCCCATAGTCGACACATGGCAAACCTCTACCGCCAATTTCACTTGGGTATTCAGGCTCTCCAGCCGATATCTCAGACATTATAGCGATACAGATGATTATTTGCCCGAGGTCCATAGGGCGAACTTCAACATTACAATTGACTCTGAGCAGCATAGCCTTCACAGGCCAACAAGAACACAGGCCTTCGATTTGAGAATTCAGCACGAGACACTGCGTTACGACAGCGCCATGCTCACGCCCCAGAACACAGTAACCAGAGAAGGCTGGCAAGGGGATAATGATAATCAAATCCATTTCTGGCCGCGTATTTACGATATGATTTCAAGCAGAAACAATATGTTTGAGCAAGTTAATCTACAATTTGCGGTAAACCCTGCTGTCAATGTCGGTGGTATATGGCTACGTAGCGGAGCAACAGACGAGACAAACAACATCACTGTGCGCTTCAGCGACGGTTCCTCAGAAAACCACACCATATCAAGAGCAGACACAGTAAGCGGTGCTATTATGTTTACGGGTCTATCGTCCACTCGTTATGTCACGCGTATTGACTTTCATGATATTCGGATTCGAGACAATAATAACGTGGACGGATTCCCTGCGTGGAGCATCACAAATCCTCACTTTACCCTGATTGCTGCTGACTATAGTCACATAACCGATATGGCAGGCAACACAATGCAACCTCGCCATGATGCCCGCTTTAGAGTAGCTATATTTCTTGATGGCACATCTGTACCTCATGTCCCCGGAATACCGACCAGAGGAAGTGAGTCAAACCTTCAACTTTGGCTCAATACATTCCATGAGCCGGAGTTTTCAATTAACCCAAATGCAAATCACCATAATGTCTTTCCTGTAGAGACAAGGCATGCCGAGCCTTCTATCTCGGTTGCAACATTGAATCAGGTGAGACCGGAATCCGCAAGAGGCCCTCTCCTTGATAATAACGGAACGCTCCTCGAGATGACAGTTGTGGAGTTTGTCTTAAACAAAGAAAACACCTCAGAAGAATTTCTTAAAAGCCTCCACGCTATTAGCAGGGCTTCGATAAACGCGGCATCAGGGCTGCCCGGTTCTTCATCTATCACTGCACACTACAGATTAAGCTCAGGGCGGGAAGTGAATACTACCCTGCTAACCGGCACAACTCTCAGAACAATCGCATACCAAAATCCATCGGAATATATCACAGAGCTTCGTATTAGAATACACAATGTCCCGCAAAGAGCGTGGAGCACTAACAATAATCCTCTGCTCGCCAGCTTTAATCTTTTTCCGCTTATTAATTTCCACATGGACCTTAACCGCTACATGGCTGCAAATAATGGTGTCGATTTCGAGTATATCGGCGTTAGAGACACTCTTGCACAGGTAAGCGCCACTATGCATAGCACGACAGAGCGCGGAGTGGTCAGTCACGATATAACGGGACACGCCGGAACATTCATAATTCCGTGGGGTAGTGACCTCTATGTAGCAGCACTCGGTCTAAACCACACAATCTCCCGTGTAGGAGAAAATCCTCCTTCGACTTCCGTAAATCAGGTAACGGGCGGGTATAACAACCCTACAACTCATACGGGTGTCCAAACAAATGTTATAAACAATCCCGGATACTGGCCAGGCCAGACATTGCAGATTGATGTGCGAAACATTCTCTCCGCAGCCCTTGACAGGGAGGGACACGACACAAGGGATGCCGCAGATGTTCGCACGGACAGCCTACCAAGGGGATTTGCAATCAGATCTCTCAATGCATCAGGCGCAACCTTCAGAAACTGGGTTGGAACCGCCACAGGCAATGACCTGACAAATGTAGTCGTCTACATTCCCGTCGAACCCGGCTTCAGCCTTGTTGAAGGCACTATGCAGCTTATGAGGGGCAATGCCGCCCGCGAAGGCGCTGTCAGAAGTGTCAGCACAATTCCCAGCCCTGAAGGAACATGGCTCAGGGTTGATTTGGCAAGTTACCGGCCCGCAGGGCTGAGAACTCCCGGCACTGTAGAGTTTTCCGGCGGAGATGTCCGAAACATATTAAATAACACCCCCGGATCAAATTCTCTTGGAGGAACGGCAAACTTTACCGGTGGCGATACTCTCAGATTTGAACTTCGTTCATCTGATTTCATTCCATGGGACTCCACAAGCAGCCGCCCGGTAATCCGCGGGCAATACTACATAGACGTCACCAATACGGGTTACACAGGCGAAGCGGAACTGAGATTTTATGAAGCGGGCGGCTTAAAAGACAATGAAGGAAACCGCTTTATATCAGGTAATTTACAAGATCAAAATACGCCTCCTGCATCCATGATTCGCAGAAATATCGGACCTGTAGGCTCCGGTTCGCAGGTTTTAGAAAACACAAACCCTGTCACTATAAGGTATAGCGGAACAACCATGCCGACAAACGTTGCACATTTGCAGTTTACGCCTTACCATTTCCCGAATACTTCTCATAGGCTCGGAGACCTCCGTGTACGTATAAACGCACCAACGCAGCAAGTCGGTATCTTCGGACTCAGCACGGTAGGCGGTGACCCATTCACCCAGACACCTAATAATAATACTGTGTACTATAACCACGAGAGTGTTGGCATAACAGTTCGTGCATCACATGTAGCATCAATCGGTAATCCTACGGCAGACTACATGATATATGTAGAGATTCCGCGCACGGGCTGGGGCAATTTAAACCATCCCGGACTTGCAGTCTCAGGGCCCGCAACTATTCTCGAAACACCGCCTAATGACTCAACTGTCTTTGAGTACACAGTCTCTACCGACCTCACCAATGCACGAAGCCTTACTCCGGATGAATCTTTATGGCTTAGTGAGGACGATCTTTTGAGCAGTTATTCATGGAGTGATGTCACGATGGTTCGCATCAGTGTCCGTGGCGTTGGAAACCTGCCGTTCCTGTACGACATTCCTATGCAAAACCGCGAAGATAAAAAATTCATCGGCAATCAGGAAATACAGGCTTCGATTCACTTCCGCTCACCTCAGCTTGAAAACAATGCGCTGCGGTCTGTACAGGTACTTCCGACATTCACGCTGATTGACTACACTATTACAGGTCATCTCTGGCATGACCAAGAAGTCTCGGGTCAAATGAGCGAGAATGATATAAAACTCTCAGGTTCGGTGAGGGTGCTTCATCCCACAGGCTTTATATCTGCTTGGTCACCGGCAACACCTGAAAGCGGATTCAATATCAAGATTCCTGCGTATAATCCTGCGGATGGGCTGCTCGGTTACTACAGGCTTGAAGTTGCGGCACCGGGATATGAGCCGGTCTATGCGGCCATTGACGGCGCATACGATTCAAGGTTTGCGGACAATGGGGACGGAACAGGTTATCGTGATTTGCGCATAGGCGAAACTAACACTGTAATAAATGCAGGGTTCAAAGAGTCGCAAAAGGTGAGTATTGTATACCTCAATGCAGATGGCATACCACACGCCTTTGACAATGCGGATATTGGCGAGACAATCTCGGCACCCGAAGACCTTCCGACTCCGCCGGGACGTTACTATGACTTCCTCGGCTGGCAGCAAAGCAATCCCGGCGGCACTTCAATTTCCACGCATCTATGGCGGGAAACTTTCGAGCTGACCGAGACTTACTTGGCCGGACCGATTACACCGGGTGATACAATCTACTTTGTAGCAGTTTGGATATTCAACCCGCCCCTTGCGTTTGCGGCTCCTGATTTTCTGGACTTTGGTGCTATTTCACCGCAGTTTGGTACAAACTTTATAGAGCTTCCGACAACGGAAGCGAGAGATGACCGTCCTGCTCAAATTCCCGATACCAATGTAAACTTCGTTGTCACAGCAGGCGAGCACTTCCCGGGTTGGCGTATAGATGTACGCCACGATACCCCGATTACTTTACGGCATCGTGACCATAGTGATGAAACTCCAAAATTCCTCGATCCGGATGCTCTGGTTTTCTTGGCAGGAAGCACTCCGATATTCGGAGCAGCTCAAAGGGTCTACACCTATAACGGTGGCAGCGATGAGATAGGCTGGCAAGACGGACTATACACCATCAACTGGATGAGTCTGCAAAATCGCCTCAGAATAAGGACAACAACGCCTCTCATCGAGGTAGATACAAGCGAAACCATAAAAACGCC
>WQTE01000072.1 GCA_009786445.1 Oscillospiraceae bacterium
CAAATCTTTACGTTGGTGTTATATTTCTCATGTTATGGTGAATATCGGAAATCTAACCGTTTTTGTTTTCTTAAATCTCTATATCCCACCTGTTTGATAACAGACAAACTGCCGTGTAACCCCCTGCAACGCAAACGACTCTAATAACTGAAATTTTAAACAACAACGCCCATAGCATCAAGCAGTTGCGCTTGATGCGGTTTTATTCACACTTACAGATAATAATGGGTAAAGCTGTTAACTTACAACAAATGCTAATCATCGGATAGGCCAAACTTTGCTCTTAGAAACTCTCTGTATTCAGGCTCCTGTGATGCATTTTGATATTCTGTTTTAATTGTGCGTATATTCCATTCCTGAAAAGCCTCGCTGTTATCGGAGTAATTTCGGAGGACTATTTCGTTATTCTCCATCGCTTTTAATAGTGCTTCATATGCATCAGGCACATATTCGCAGGCTGTGACAGGAACCTCACTTTCGGTAATTATTGCATCAGGAATATCAGACTGCTCACGATAATTTTCAACGACCTCTGCGGAGTAAATATATCCGGATTCCCCCTTATAGGTATCGATAGTGGCGTTTGGATAGTATTCATCTAAATGAAGTACTCCATCTTTTGTGAACCCATAGCTAGCCCATTTTCTATATGAGCCCGAGTGCTTAAATCCAACTTGTTTGCAATGTTTTTCAACTGCATTACTCAAATACACCAGGACATTCTGCCTTTTAGCAGAAAGATAGACAAGGGCTGTTCCATGGTTTGATATGCGAGGCTTCAAAACCGTAATTCCTGGAGTTTGCGATGCATGGTAAAACATTAAGTATTCCTCCTCTTGCTCAAGACATTTCTCTCATACTCTAAAACAGTATCCAGCCACTCGCCATCCTGTGAAACACTCTGACTTTCACAATATGCAGCCCACACATCGCCGAACGGCAACGTCTTAATATCTTCCATCATTACCATCATCTTTGTAAAATCACCTTTGTCCTGTGCAGCTTTTAGTTTGTCATGTGGCATTAAAAGTGCATATAATAACGCTTTTTGCACACTCCTTGTGCCGAGAACCCAAGCTGCTATGCGATTGATTGATGCATCGAAAAAGTCCAGACCAATCAAAACTTTATCGAGTGCGCCGTTACGAACAATTTCTTTACATAACTCTCGTGTCTCATCATCAAAAAGAACCACATGGTCACTGTCCCACCTTACCGGTCGTGTGATGTGAAGCGGGATCTTATCGAAGAAACAGAGAAGTGACGGGATTTTGTCCGCCGCGCTTTCTGTCGGGTGGTAATGTCCGTTGTCGAGCAAATTATATACACCTTGCTTGCCGGAAGCATAGGCAAGATAAAACTCATTTGAGCCAACGGTATAACTCTCAACTCCGATACCAAAAACCTTGCTCTCCACACAGTCTATTACATTCGCTAGCTTAATATCAAAAATCTCATCCAAAGATTCCTTAAGACGCATACGCGGAGCCATGCGGTCGGCGGGGATTTCTTTGAGCCCGTCAGGTATCCATATGTTACAGAGCACTTTATCGTTAAGTGCCTCGCCAATGGAGTTTGCAATTTGCCGACTGCGCTTACAATGCTCAACCCAGAAACGTCGCGTGGCTTCATCAGGGCTGGAAAGTGTCAAGTTATCTTTTACCATCGGGTGTCCGAAGCAGGTTGGGTTAAAATCTATGCCTATACCTATCTCCCTCGCATAATCCGCCCAAGGGGAAAAATGCTTATATTCAATTTCATTGCGGTTAGGCCGCTCACCCTCTGCAAATACAGAATAACTTGCGTGCAGGTTTATACGTTTTTTGCCTGGTATCAGCGAACACGCCTTCTTAAAATCTTCTTTCAGTTCCTCGAAATTGCGCGCCTTTCCCGGATAATTCCCGGTCGCCTGTATACCTCCCCCTATGCCGCCGCTATCAAAGCCTGCCACATCATCACCCTGCCAGCAATGAATTGAAATCGGCTTCTCTTTAAGTTTTGCAAGAGCGACATCAACATCTACCCCAATTCCTTTATAATCGTTTTTTGCCTTCTCAAATGAACCCATTCTGTATACCCTCTCTTTCTTTTTATTTTCCTAAATTTAAGTATATCACAGTTAGGTTAAAATTATTAGATACAAATGTGGTTCTGGTCACCAAAATAAACCAAAAACACTTCCTGCTATACAATGTACTTAAAATTGTGATATTATGGTATATATTCTCAAAAAATTATTTCGAAAGGAATGGTCATTATAATGGCGCAGATTTTTGAGGCGATTTTTCCTTATCTGAGAGTTGCAGGGGCTTCTGCTGTTGTTTATGTTTTTGTTATTGTCGCCTTTCGGCTTTTCGGAAAAAGGCAGCTTTCTCAGCTCTCCACTTTTGACATTGTTTTCATACTGCTTATAAGTAACGCAGTTCAGCACCCGATGCTTGCCGCTGATGTGACATTTTTGGGAGGTATTGTTTCGGCAATTACTCTTTTTGTGGTGAATTTTATCTTTAAGAACATCATTTACAAGGTTCCGAAAGCATCTGAATTGTTGCAAGGTCATCCGCTCATGCTCATTTATGAGGGAACTCCAATTTTGGAAAATCTCAGTAAAGCAAAAATAAGCCGCTTTGAGCTTGACGAGGTTATCAGAGAGCATGGGGTGAAAGAGATTAAAGATGTCAGCTTAGCTGTCCTCGAAGCAAACGGGGCTATAAGTGTTGTTGAAAAGGATGATGACGGAAATCTCGAAAGAAAAAGCCGCGCTCAAAGCGATGAGGGCTGATATGGAGTTTCTTTATGGGTAAAGTTAAACTTGAGAACGTTGCGAAGTTTGCCGGTGTTTCACCCACTACTGTCTCGCGAGTTTTAAACAATAGAGGATATATAAGTGATGCAACCAGAAAAAAAGTCAATGATGCAATTGAGGAATTGGGCTATTTTCCTAACGAAGTGGCACGCTCCCTTTATGGTAGCAAGACTAATCTAATAGGCATTCTATTCCCCAATGTTTCAAACCCTTTTTATGGTGAAATGGTCACAGAAATAGAAAAAAACCTATCACAAAAGGGGTATAAGACATTACTCTGCAATACGAGTGATAACGAAGAAAAAGAGACAGAACACTTAAAAATGCTGCTATCTAACCAAGTAGACGGTATTGTTGTAGGTTCTCGAAATCAGCCAAGCGACATATATGAAAAGGCTAATCTTGCTGTTGTTGCTATTGACAGATTTGTTTCTGCCAAAGTGCCAATAGTCAGGAGCGATAACTACGGAGGAGCTTGCTTAGCCACCCGCTATCTTTTAACAAAAAAATGCAAGAAAATAGCTATCTTCATAGGAAGCCCGGAAGAAGAAATAAAAAAAGGTGACTTGCGACTCAAAGGGTATCTTGACACTTTGACAGAAAATAACCACGGGGAACATATTTGCAGAGTCAGTTTTGATGAAAACGAAAATTATCAAAAAGCAAAAATAAGCGAATATATGGATGCTAATCCCGATATTGACGGTGTTTTTGCCACCGGTGATATTTTGGCGGGTATGATAAAATCTATCGCCAGACAAAAAAACAAAAACCCAGAGATAGTTGGATATGACGGGAGCGATACTTTCCTAAGTCTATGTGGTGATATCAGTACCGTAAGGCAGCCTGTTAAAAAGATGGCTCGGCTTTCCGTCGATATACTCCTTGATTCTCTCGCAGGAAACTATGAGCATGAGGGTCAGGAGTATATACTGCCGGTTACGTTAATTGAGCGAAGTGTTTAGAGGGTGCTGAAAAACCCACCTGCATTTTGTGCACATTACCTAATAATCCGAGTGCATTTTTGTCACATTTTTCTATTGACAACAAATGTTGAGTTGATGTACTATAATTTCACAATATGTCAACCGATTGACACACCGTCTAAAAGCAGCACTGGCTTAGTACAAGGAGAGATTCTGTGCAACTCGATGAGAAAATTTATTTTGGCAGCAGGTGTAATGATGTGCTTGCTGTGGGAGAGCTTTTGGTCGATATGGTTTCCGTATACGACAAGCATCAGTCCAATACCGACTCTTACAGAAAATTTTTCGGCGGTTCGGTTGCCAATGTCGCCATCAACGTTAAGAAGCTTGGCATAAAATCTGTTCTCGCTTCAGCGGTTGGCAAAGACAGCCTTGGAGATTTTTTAGTAAATTACCTTAAATCAGCAGGAATTTGCACAGACTGCGTACAGCGGGTTGACGGCTCGACGAGTATGGTTCTCACAAACAAGAGCAGCTCCACACCTACACCGATTTTCTATAGGGCTGCCGACTACTATATCTATTATTCCGAGAAGCTTGAAAAAACTGTTTCTAACTCCAAAATAGTGCATTTTTCCTGCTGGCCTATTTCAAGGTCTCCTTCCAGAGAAACTATCGAGAAAGTTCTGGCTACAGCAAAGGCGAATAATGTTCTAGTCTGCTTCGACCCTAATTACCACAGGCAAATTTGTGACAATAGGTTGCCTGAAGAAACAAGCTTAAAGCATATCAAATCTATCATGGGAATGGTGGACATTATAAAACCCTCCGAGGACGATGCCGAGCGTATTTTTGGGAAAGACAGTGTCCACAATCAGATAGAAAAGTTTCTCAACTTAGGCGCAAAACTGGTAATCATGACACTTGGTAAAGACGGTGCTATTGTTTCAAACGGAGCAGACGTCTTGCGCTATGAAACATTAGCAACCGAAGTAGTCAACACAACCGGTGCCGGTGATGCTTTTTGGTCAGGTTTTTATGCGGCAGCTATAAAAGGATACAGTATTAGAGATGCCGTGTCACTGGGAAGTGCCGCAAGTGCATATAAACTTAAAAGCCTAAGCTCAGTTTCGGAGTTGCCGGCATTGGAGCAGTTAAAGAAGCTATACAAGTTTGATTGCAGCGAGGTAGATGCATGAGAAAAGGGGTTCAACTAATTACATACCCCGATTCTCTGGGTGGAAACTTAAAGAGTCTACATGCTGTTCTTGAGAATAATTTCAGAGGGCTGTTTGACGGCGTACACATATTGCCCTTCTACCCTTCTTCCGGCGACAGGGGTTTTGCTCCTCTGACATACTTTAAAGTAGCTCCTGATTTTGGGTCATGGGAGGACATTTCCGATTTAGGCTCATCTCATGATGTGCTTGCCGACGTGATGGTCAATCATATTTCCGCACGCTCGGAATATTTTCAGGACTTTTTGATGCATGGCAGAAAGTCAAAATACGCCAATTACTTTATAACACTTGAAAAATTTTGGGAAGACGGTATCCCCGTAGAGTCCGATGTCGAAAAAATATTTCTTCGCAGGGAAAAACCTTACTCCGATTATATTGTTGCGGCAACAGGAAAAAAGGAAACCGTTTGGACGACATTCGGGAAAGAAAATCCTTCCGAGCAAGTAGACCTTGATATAAACTCCGACGAAGTAAGGCAAATGTTTGTTGATGTGTTTCGGCATTTCAGTGAGCAAAATATAAACATCGTACGTTTGGATGCTGTAGGTTATGTAGCAAAAAAAATTGATACTTCCTGTTTCTTCGTAGATCCGGACGTGTATGATTTTCTTGATTGGGTTCGGTCAATTGCAGAGCCATTAAATATTGAACTACTGCCGGAAGTACATTCACATTACTCCATACAATACAAACTCTCAGAAAAGGGCTATTGGATTTACGATTTCATACTCCCATATCGTATTTTAGAGGCGCTGCTTACAAGTAAAAGCGAAGCCTTGACGGAATATCTCAAAATTCGTCCCCTCAAACAATTTACCATGCTGGACTGCCACGACGGGATTCCCGTCAAGCCTGATTTGGACGGTCTTGTAAAAAGCACCGATGCCCGGCACATTGTGGATATATGTCTCTCGCGCGGCGCAAATTTAAGCAAAATAGTATCAGATGAGCATAAAGGAGCATGTGGTTTTGATGTCCACCAGATAAGAGGCACGTATTACTCGATGCTTGACTGTGACGATGATGCATATATTGCTGCAAGGGCTTTACAGCTTTTCACGCCAGGCATACCGCAAGTATATTATACAGGACTTCTTGCCGGAGAAAACGACAATGTGCGTGTCGCTGAAACAGGTGAAGGACGGGAAATAAACAGACATAATTACTGTATGGAAGAGATAGAGCAATCTCTCCGCAAGCCGGTCGTCCAGAGACTTCTCGCTCTCATAAAATTCAGAAATCAATACGATGTGTTTGATGGGGATTTTCAAGTTAGCGGCACAAAAGACACAATTAGTCTCTGTTGGAATAAAGGTTCGCTGAAAGCATCTCTCGATGTTGATTTAAAAGAAAAAGAAACAGTCATCCGTTACATTAAAGACGGTTTAGGTAATAGTTTTGTAGCATAAGCTTCGTCTGAAGTAAATACTGATTAATTCGGTGTCTACATAAAAATTATTTATAGAGAGGTAAAACGAAATGAAATTGAGAAAAATCTTTGCACTACTTTTGGCTGCAACTATGATGTTCGTGCTGATAGCAGCATGCGCAACTGACACAGCCGACCCGACTCCGCCGGCCACCGATGCCGGCAATGGCGAAACTGCTGCTCCGCCTGTAGCACCCCCTGCGGGTAACGGCGAAATAACAATCGTAAACAACAAGGTAGAAATCCATGGTGCCCTTTCGGAGTTTGGTAGACTCTATTATGAACTGACGGGTGTTTATGTTGATGTCCAAAGTTTTGGTGGAGAGACACCATATGCACCGGCACTTTCTGCTATGTTTGCAGCAGGAACAGAGCCTGAAATATTCGTTTTTGAAGGTATCGCCGGTTATAATGATGCCAGAGGAGCAGGCAGAGTCTTTGATCTTTCAGGACAGCCTTGGCTTGCCGACACTGATCTTGCTTACATCAGCCCAACAGACGGCACACCGGTTGGCTTCCCTGTCAACATTGAAGGGTGGGGTCTGGCTTACAATCGCAGAATACTTGCAGAAGTGGGTATAGACACTTCAACACTGACAAATGTAAACGCCATACGCGCAGCACTTGAGGCAGTTTATGCGCAAAAGGATGCACTGGGTCTTGATGCTGTAGTAACCATCACAGCAGGAGCCGGCATGGAGTGGGTCACAGGTCTTCACGGTGTGAATGCATATCTCTCACTCGGTCTTGACTATGAAGACACCTCCATAATCGATATGTTGTTGGCAGGTGAAGTTGACACAGATCGTCTCACTGCATTTGCCGAATACTATCACATGTTATTCCAATTTGCAGATCAAGCTATACTCACAACCGGTGGTTATGATGCTTCGATTGCTCAGTTTGCACTTGAAAACTCTGCTTTTCTCCATCAAGGAAACTGGGTAGATCCTGTGTTTGCAGATTTGGGTGTTCATTTTGAGATGGGATATATTCCTCATGCTTTCTTTGCACATGACACACCCGGTATATTTGTTGGTGCACCGTCATGGTATATGGTAAATGCGCGCGCAGATAATATCGAAGCCGCACTTGATTTCCTAAACTTCATGGCAAGTTCACCCGAAGGTCATCATTACATGGCAATAGCTTCAGGGCAAGTACCTGCATTTCGCTCTGTTGCGTTACAGCCGGAAGGTCCGCTATCCGTAGCCGTTATGGAGTGGTCCGGAAGAGGTCAGATTTATGCATGGCATCAAAATGAAATGCCTGACGGTTTCGGAATGGGTACACTCGGCCCGATATTTGCCTTGCTGGCAGACGGAACAATCGGCGTGACTGAATTTGTTGATATGTTTACCGCTGCGGTTTCAGAATTAGGGTAGCACAAGATTCGCAAATAGTATATAATAGGCTTCTAAGGGGCTGTAGCATAAACAGCTACAGCCCCTAATTGTTTTTAAAGGAGTTGATTTTGATGGGCGGTAAGACAGGAAAACACACGCCTATATTCTTTTTGTTTCTGCTACCGGTGATGTTAGCATTCACAATAATCATCGTTGTTCCTCTTATCATGGGAGTTTACTATTCATTTACAGATTGGAATGCAGTTCCCGGCACCCCCATTAATTGGGTTGGGCTTGAAAACTATTTTGTTATGTTTTCCGACGTTTCATTTTTGCATTCGTTTTTAGTGACTGTCGCATTTTCACTGGTCTGCATATTATTAATTAATTTTATTGCGTTTATGTTTGCTTTGCTTGTCACCGCAAAATTAAAATTTGCGGGTGTATACAGAGCCGGATTCTTTTTGCCAAATCTTATCGGTGGTATTGTGCTGGGCTATATTTGGTTCTTTATATTCAATAATGCAATAACTGCTATTGGCAGCACTGTTGGTTCAGATTTTTTGGCTATGTCATTTTTAGGAAACCGATTCACATCACTTTTTGCCATGATTATAGTTACAACATGGCAGATGGCAGGATACATCATGATGATTTATGTGGCAGCTATCCAAAGTGTACCTGCATCCCTTCTTGAAGCCGCACAAATTGACGGGGCTAAGTATCATCAAAGGCTCAGGTATATATTGATGCCTCTAATCGCACCGGCTTTTACAATAACCTTATTTCTGACATTGGTAAATTCTTTTAGAATGTTTGATGTCAATTTTGCGCTCACCGCAGGGGGGCCATCAGGCTTGTTTATGGGTCAAGCACTTTGGACTACTGAGCTTCTTGCTCTAAATATATTTAATACAGCGCACCGTTTTAACGATTTTGCGCAAGGTCAAGCAAGAGCCATAATATTCTTTATTGCTCTGATGACGATTTCGCTAATTCAGGTGTACTTCAATAAGCGAAAGGAGATAGAGATGTGAGTATTCAGCAACGTAAAAACATAGGGCTTGAAATTTTAGCTGTTGTTTTGTTTTTGGCATATTTATCTCCATTTGTCATCATTTTTATAAATGCTGCAAAACCCACGCTTCAAGTCATCGCCGACCCGCTTGCTTTACCTGAAAATCCGAGTGTATTCTTTGATAATGTATGGCGAATTCTAAACGATAGAACTGTCGCTTACGGCTCATCATTTATGACATCAGTTATTGTCACTGTCGTTTCTGTTGCACTCATTGTTCTTACTACCTCAATGGCAGCCTGGGTTCTTGTGCGCACCAAAACAAAAACATCATCCTTCATTTTTATGATGTTTGTTGGTGCGATTATAGTGCCGTTTCAAGTTGTAATGTTCCCCCTCATTTCTTGGCTCGCCACCATTGAGCGAACTTTGGGGCTCTCAGGGACACCGTTTAGACTTTTAGGAAATTATCCCGGTATTGTATTGAGCTATATGGGGTTTGGTGCATCGCTATCTATATTTCTGTATCATGGCTTTATCAAGGGGATACCCTTTGAACTTGAAGAAGCTGCCACAATTGACGGATGCTCCAGGGCAAAAACATTTTTCAGCATAATTTTCCCAATACTAAAACCTATTACGATAACCGTTATGATATTAAACGGTATGTGGATATGGAATGACTTCCTGCTTCCCAGAATGGTTCTCAGAGGTGGTCGCCACGACATACAAACCTTACCAATTGCTGTTGCCGGATTTGTCGGACAGTACGTCAGACAGTGGGATCTTATACTTACTACAACTATACTCGCAATGGTCCCAATAATCATAGTTTTCCTCTTCCTGCAAAAACACATAATAAAAGGCATGGTTGATGGGTCGATAAAATGATATTAAAAAGTACATGTTTAGACGAAAATTCGTTGCTGCTTGAGGAAACTCTCTATCATGTGGCGAATGGTTATTTAGGAGTACGGGGGAATTTTGAGGAAAAACTCCCCCTTTCGCGCTCGGTCAGGGGCTTCTATCTCAACGGATTTTATGATACCGTGGAGCTGCAATACCCTGAGAAGCTCTTTGGATTTCCCGAAAATGTTCAGCGGATGATAAACCTGCCTGATGTTCAGACTATGCGGATTTATTTTGATGGAGAGGCTCTGGATCCTCTGGGAGCACCTCTTGTGGAATACTACCGCACTCTCGACACAGCGGACGGTCTTGCCAAAAGAACTATCAAGTATTCGCACTCAGGCGGAATCATTACGCTCTGCTTTACCCGAATGGCTTCTTTCGTTCGCCCTGAACTGTTTTTGACACTTGTGAAAATTGAGGGCACTAATGTGTCCGGTTTTCTCGAAATTCATGCGGGTGTTGACTCGAATGTCAGAAACTACTCAAACCCTGATGACCCAAGGGTTGCCGCAGAGGCGATTTCTCATATTGTTCCGGGTGATGTAACTCTGCTTGATGATGGTGGCATTGTCTCCTTTAGTACCACTAAATCTGAGCTTCACGCCTCTATTGTTCAGCGATTTTCAGGCAACTTTGATTCGCTGGATATAAGGCGAAACGATGGTGGCTTTAGTGCTGTTTTATCGCACAAACTCAGCGCGGGTGAAAGTTTGTCTCTGGCGAAGTTCACTGTAATCAGCGATTCCCGGCATGTCTCCGATCCTGCTGCTAATGCCATCGCTATCGCCGAGAAGTGTGTTCTTGCGGGGAAAGATAAGATTATAGCGGAGCAACGGCAGTATCTTGAGCGTTTTCGCGCAGCTGCAATGCCTGAAATTTCGGGATGTCCCGATATCGAGAGAGCACTTGATTTTAATATTTTCTCCTTGCTCCAAAGCACTGCCCGTGATGGTGTTTCTGCGCTTGCTTCCAAGGGAATTTCGGGTGAGGGATATGAAGGTCATTATTTCTGGGACACCGAAACTTACTGCTTTCCGTTCTTCCTCTTTACTCAGCCTGAAACTGCTAAGAGCTTGCTTGAATTTCGGTACAACACACTGAGCAGCGCGAGGGAACATGCAAAGATTCTCGGACACACAAAAGGTGCGCTTTTTCCTTGGCGAACCATCTCGGGTAGCGAGTGTTCGTCGTATTTTCCGTCGGGTTCGGCACAATACCATATAAACGGCGATATTGCGCATTCATTTGCTCAATACTGGTATGCTACAGGCGATATGGATTTTATGGCAAGTAAGGGTGCGGAGGTCTTGGTTGAAACTGCGAGGTTGTGGCTTGAGGTTGGTCATTTTGCCGCCGACGGTCTTTTTCACATCCACACTGTAACCGGTCCTGATGAGTATACCTGCCTCATAAACAACAACTACTACACCAACCGCTGTGCCGAAGCCAATCTGCGCTCTGCCGCCGTTCTTTGTACGGAGCTTTGGGAGAAAAACCTCTCAGATAAAGTTGTTTCTGCTACAGGTGTTACTCGCAAGGAAGTTGAGCTTTTTATCAAAGCTGCAAATTCTATGTATTTTCCGTATGATGAAAAACTCGATATTCACGCTCAGGACGACAGCTTTTTAAGTAAAAAGCTTTGGGATTTAAGCAGCACTCCTAAAGAGAATTTCCCTCTGCTGCTGCACTATCACCCACTATTTTTGTATCGTCATCAAGTCTGCAAGCAGGCTGACACTGTTCTCTCTCATTTTCTGTTTGAAGATGGCATTACTGAGTCAACCATGCGTAACAGCTTTGATTATTATGAAAAAATCACAACCCATGATTCTTCCCTCTCCCGCTGTGTGTTCAGCATTATGGCAGCGCGGCTCGGTATGACCGATAAGGCCTACGATTACTACATGGACACGCTCTATACCGATTTGGAAAACACTCACGGCAACACCAAAGACGGACTACATACAGCTAATCTCGGCGGCAGTTGGCTCGCTCTCGTGATGGGGTTTGCAGGGCTACGACTCAAGGCAGATGGGCTACATTTTGCGCCGCATCTGCCGAGTAAATGGGAGTCGGTTTCGTTTAAGCTCTGCTTTAGGGGACGGATCTTATCTGTCTGCCTCTACGCCGAAAAAATGGTCTTTTCGCTCTTGTCCGGAGATAGTTTTAGGATTTTTGTGGATGGGCAGAGCTACTTGCTTGAGACTCAATTGACTGTTTGACAGTATGTGCCTCCTCTTCAGTCTTTTTTGCATCCACCAGTTTTTGCCGTTTCCGCTCTTTCCTCGAGGTTATAACTATAACCTCGCCTATGATTACGGCAATTATTGTACCTGCTACTATCATGGCGTCGAAGTACCACGTACCGTCTTCCAGAGGATATACTTTTGAAAATATTGCCGATATTATTAACATTACAAGCGGCACATAGGCTATGAGTTTTATCATCAGAGGACCGCCGGGGGTTTTGAACGGCCGCTCTGTGTCAGGGTCAATTTTGCGTAGTTTTGCAAACGCGGGGAACATGAGCAGGTATGCAAAGAACAGAGTAATTATCTGCAATGCGAAGAATCCCCAGAATATGTCAGGATTAGGAATAAACGGTACAATCACAACCATCAGCGATGCCACTATGCCAATCATTATAGACGAGCCGATTGGTGCACCATCTTTGTTTCTTTTGGCAAAAACCTTTGGCAATGACCCTTGCTCCGCTGCGTGTGAGGCTACGTAGTTTACCCCGAGTGCCCACGAGAGAACATTTATGAACAGCGTGAACAGGAAAAGAACCCCTACGATTGGCACCAGTATATTGCCCGGTAGTCCGATCACATTGAAGAAATGTACGAAGCTATCTATGAGTCCGCCTGATGTACTCAGGTCTGCCACGGGAATTGCCGCTCCGATACCGAATGAGGCGAACACATAGAAGAAACATATCAATATGCCGCCTAAGAGAAACGCTCTCGGAATCTCTTTTTTCGGATTCTTCAT
>WQTE01000073.1 GCA_009786445.1 Oscillospiraceae bacterium
ATTTCTGCTTTTTCTCCCGCACTCATGGTGTTATACCCTGCTATCAAGAAACTTGCTTTTCCAGTCTGAATCACCAAGCCAAGTATGAGAAAAAAAGCACCGGCAATCAGGTTTCCGAACGCCATAACATTTCCTCCCCTCACATAATTTCTGAGACAACAACCAAACTTTTCAACACGCCCAGTATACCACACCGCAAGCAGGACTTCCACAAAAATGTGTTAAAACGTCACTGCGTAGGTGCTTTATGACTGTCTCTTTTCATTATTTCTTGTATATATGGATTGCATATTTTCTGAACAACGCAATAAGTCCTGTAACCATTACGATTACAGGACTTCTTTGGCAGGGGCAGAAGGAGTTTTATTTTCCTTGTCCCTGTCGTTTGCTTGTCTTCAATGATGTTCAAAAACCTTTGCAACATCTAGGTTTATGGCAATTATGCGTTTTCTGCCATTCACCCAAATTCTTTCATTTTTAACCAAAACGTGTAAGAATCGTGTACGGGTTCAAGCCACTTTATTCAGAACATCAACCGCTTTTTCTTCCTCTCGTGGGTACAGGTGAGAATATGTGTTCCATGTTTCTTCAATCCTAGCATGACCGAGCCTGCGGGCGATTTCTTGAATATTGATTCCTTCATTTGCCAATATCGACACATGGGAGTGACGAAAATCGTGTATGCGAATTGAATTTAATCCCGCCAATGTTGCATAATGTAGGTTTCTTTTTTGTAGTGTTGTATCTCTTAAACAACGCTCACCGCCACAAATGCGATAATCCTCCGTGAAACGCTCTAACTGCTTTTGTCGTTCTCTGTGTTCGCCCAGCACTTGAATCAAGGGTAACGGCATTTGAAGTGTTCTTATTGATGTGTTGTTTTTCGGCGGTGTTTCTCTATCGCCACCTTTGATTTTTTGCGTTATGCTCCGCTCTACGGATAATAACGAATTGCTGATGTCGCTCCACTTCAAAGCTAGAATCTCGCCCTTGCGCAAGCCGGTATAAAACGCAATATTGAAGAATACATAAAAATCCCACTCGGATAAATCACCATGCTTTGACTGTTTTTCCTCCGCAACTTGCCTTATTGCATTTTTCAGTTGCGTGAATTGTTGTGCCGTGTAAATGCTCATTTCCTTTTTTACGATAGAAGCATCTTTGAAGTTTCCAAGTTTTAAAAGTGGATTTCTTTCAAGATATTCCATCTTTACTGCAAAATTAAGTGTTGCTCTAAAAATACTGTATGCGTGCTTCCGAGTTTTCAGCGACAAGCCTTTTTCCTCAATAGACTGTTTCCATTCTTGAAGCATAGCTACTGTGATTTTTTCCAATCGGACATTTTCCATCAATGGCTGAACGTATAACCTAAAATTGCGCTTGTTTTTGTCGGTCGTCGATTCTCTAACTTCAAATTTCATAGAATCAATGTACTTGTCAAACAATTGCTGAACCGTCAAAGTCTTTACTGAATTTTCACCCTTTGATTTGATTTCAGCGTTCAACTTCCGTTCCATGTCTCTCGCTTCCTCAGAGCCGTATGTGGTGCGTGTTAGCTGTTTCGGCTTTCCATCATCTGAAATGTAATTTACTCGCACATTATATTTTTGCAAGCCGTCTTTTTTAACGCCGTTAACTTTATATATAGGCATTGTCAAACTCCTTTCAATCGGCGGCTTGACTTGCATAATCATTATACCAAAAATTAAACAATTATGCAAGTCAAAAACCATGATTTTTATTGTAATTCCAAGTCTTTCAGCTTCTTTCTGCGTTTTTCTAAATCAGCAACATTTATGCCCCATATTGTTTTTAGCTGTAAGGATATAATATCAGAAATACTCTGTCCGTCCTGTATTTCCCAAAATCGGGTTTTTCCATAAAAAACTACCATTTTCCTGAATTTGAAAATGGTATGTGGTGGGGGCGGAACGCAGTCATATTACTTTTGTGAAAGTATATGACCCACTCTGACAGTTTCCTCCGACTTCGTCGTCGGTAAACTGTCGGTGGGCTCTTGCAGAGGGCGTCTCGCCTACCTTGCGGTGGCGAGTGGGTGCAAAGCTTTTTTTATGTGCGGACACAGAATTGCTCAAAAAACTTCTTTATTTATCCGCAAACACTCTGTATAATAAGAGTCGTTAGTTTCAGTTATGAGTGCCTATTAAAATGGCAAGAGAAAGGAAAATCTATGAGTTCAAATATGCTTAATGCTATTAAAAATATAGTCAATAATCCTATCGGAGAATTGAGGTCATTTTACACAAGCCGTAATAGGGCAAACAGTATGGGCGATGCTTTAGAAAACTACATCAAGGACGTTTTTGCAGGCACGCTACAAGAGTCGGACGAACAAAAAAGAATAGAGCAATTTTCGCAAGTGTTTTCTTATCTCGGCAATCAAAACAATCCACCCGATATGATTATTCGCGGTGGTGATGCGATTGAGGTTAAAAAAATCGAGAATCCGAACTCTGCCCTCGCTCTCAACAGCTCATATCCAAAGTACAAATTGTATGCGAACAATCGCATGATTTCCAATGNNTGTAGAGAATGCGAAGAGTGGGAAGTAAANGATATGATTTATACAGTNGGGGTTGTCAGCGGAAATAACCTCTCAAAACTATTTTTTGTATATGGTGTCGATTACGCCGCAAACTCAGATGTTTACGAGCGAATAAAAAATGTTGTGAGCACAGGGATATCTTCTATTACTGATGTTGAATTTGCTGAAACAAAGGAATTGGGGAGAGTAAACCGAGTTGACCCACTTGGAATAACATATTTGCGAATACGTGGAATGTGGGGCATTGAAAATCCTGCAAAAGTATTTTCTTACATATACAAGCCATCAAATGCTGATTTTGAATTTACAGCAATCATAAACACAGAAAAATATAATTCTTTTCCGAGTGCCGATAGGGAAAAGCTCGAAAGCATGACCAATGATTGTTTTTCTTTATCTGACGTAAATATTAAATCTCCGGATAATCCATCAGTTCTCAAAAGCGCAAAACTGATTACATTTACCAGATAGGGGTGGAAGTTTGAATATAATAAGTTTATTCTCAGGCGCAGGCGGTCTTGATTTAGGCTTTAAGAAAATAGGCTTTGATGTGATCTGGGCTAATGAGTATGATAAAGATATTTGGGAAACGTATGAGAAAAATCACGATGCACCACTTGACAAGCGTGATATCCGACTGATTGACTCAAAAGACATTCCCGACTGTGATGGAATTATTGGCGGTCCGCCGTGTCAAAGTTGGAGCGAGGCGGGAGCGTTGCGGGGCATCGATGATTCACGAGGAAAACTATTTTATGAGTTTATTCGAGTTCTCAGAGATAAGAAACCTAAATTCTTTCTTGCTGAAAACGTTTCAGGGATGCTTGCGAACAGACATAACGAGGCTGTAAAAAATATAACTCATATGTTTGAAGAATCAGGCTATAATGTTTACATAAAATTGCTTAATGCCGCTGATTATGGCGTGCCACAAGATAGAAAGCGTGTGTTTTATGTTGGAATTAAAAATGACATTCCGCATAATTTCGTCTTTCCACCAAGTCGAAATAGTAAAGTTACATTGAAGCAAGCAATAAATGATTTGCAAGATAATGTTTTACCTGCTCTACCAAAAAACAAAACAAACGGAACAAGTTGCATAATCCTCAATCACGAGTATATGACAGGTGGTTTTTCTACAATTTATATGTCCCGTAACAGAGTTAGAGCGTGGGACGAACAATCTTTTACAATTCAAGCAGGAGGCAGGCACGCACCACTTCACCCACAAGCTCCTAAAATGACATTTATAGAGCAGAATAAGCGAGAATTTGTAAAAGGTTCGGAGCATTTATACAGACGTTTAAGTGTGCGGGAGTGTGCGAGAATACAGACCTTTTCCGATAATTTTCAGTTTGTTTATGAAGATGTCGCAGACGGTTACAAAATGATAGGCAATGCAGTTCCTGTAAGACTTGCAAGTTATATGGCAAAAGCTATTTCGCTGTGTTTAGCCAAAGGCAGTGGAAGTGCAAAAGACTATGTTGCAGAGTCAACTGTTGATTATCAAGACATGTTCTTCCTGAGTGATAGTGTGTGGATATAGTCGTTAAGAACTCAAAAAAAGTTAAGGGAGCAATTTAGATGAATATTGAAAAGGTTAAAGTTAAAAATTATCGCCTACTCAAAGATTTTGAGCTAAACATAAAAAAAGATTTATCTTTGATAGTCGGAAAAAATAATTGCGGAAAGACGTCAATTATTACTATTTTAAACAAACTCTTAAATTCTGATAGCAGAAGTGCGCACTTTAAATGGGACGACTTCAATTTGGAGTTTCAAGGCAAACTTTATAACAGTTTGTCCAATTCCGGTAATGAAGATTTTACTGATGGTATTAGTATGACTTTGTTCATTAACTATTCCGAGGAAGATTCATATTTGAATATTCAAAAATTCATGATGGACTTGAACCCAGCGAATAACACAATAGTACTAGAATTTCGATATTTTTGTCCGCAAGATAGGTATGAAATGTTAAAAGCAACTTTGGAAAAGAATAACGAAGATAACAAGGATAGCGAAGATAAGGAAGAAAAGTTTTCCAAGTTCATGAGAAAAAATGTAAACAACTACTTCATTCTGAAAGTATATTCTAGGGGTTATGATAGTAAAAGCAATACTATCATAGATTCCTTAGTTTCGGAAGTTGAACAAACCTCAGAAATAAAGAAACTTATTAACTGTCATGTGATAAAGGCTAATCGTGACGCTTCAAATCAAACAAATGACCATTCATTATCAAACTTATCTGCTAAATATTATGAACTTAAAAAGCCAGATTTAGAAATTCAAAACCCAAATCCTGAAATTGAGGTTTCATCAAATATAGAGATTTTTGATAAGTTAAATCAAATTATCTTAGATGCGGATAATCAATTAAATAAAATATATAACGGTGATTTAAGTGCTACAGATAAAGATAAACAACATGGGATATTCACTCACATTATTAATAATATCAAAAAATTCGGAGGAGTTGCCGGTGAAACGATGATTTCTATAATGTCGTCAATCGAAAGTAAAGAATTACTTAGAGACAATACGAAGTTGCATTACGAACATGATGGCAAGTATTTGCCGGAAAATTATAATGGTTTAGGTTATTTGAATTTGATAGGCATGATTTTTGAAATTGAAACTGCTATCGCTAGCTTTAGCGGTAAAGATAGTGAAACTTCGGCAGATATTAATTTATTGTTTATCGAAGAACCCGAAGCTCATACCCATCCACAACTTCAATATATATTTATCCAAAATATCAAAGACTTAATTGAAGAAAAAAGAACCGATTTGAACTTAAATATCCAAACTCTTTTAACGACTCACTCATCACACATTGTAGCAGATTGCAATTTTGATGATATTCGTTATCTTAAGCGAATAAAAAAGCAAAACAAACAAACAATAGCGTCAATGAATTTTGAACAATTGAGTGCTGAATACGAATGTGAGTGTAAGAAGCAACCTTGTGACAAGGAAAAATGTGTAAAGAAATCATTTAATTTCATAAAGCAACATTTGACATTAAGTCGCTCGGAATTATTTTTTGCAGATAAAGTGATTTTTATTGAGGGCGATACCGAGAGGCTATTGTTGCCTGCAATGATGAGAAAAGTTGACCAAGAAAACAATGATAAGACTTTGCCATTGTTATCTCAAAACATCTCTGTTATTGAAGTAGGAGCATATTCTCATAAATTTCGAAAGTTAATTGCATTTCTGGGATTGAAAGCTTTGGTTATAACGGATATCGATGGTACAAAGAAAGAGGCGACTAAAGATAAAGACGGAAAGATTAAAACTAGCAAAAAAACTGGAGAAACCATATATAGTAAAGTTGCATGCCCGTCTGCTGAAGCAAAATACACCTCTAACCATGCTCTTATAAATTTTTTCGATTTAGACGATTCAGACGAGCATTTTAATCATTTGATTTCTATGGAATCCAAAAAGAAAATTGTTGATGGTGCTCTTAGAGTGGCTTATCAAACAGAAGAAAATAATTACCTTGCTAGAAGTTTTGAAGATTCGTTCATTGCTTTGAACCTTGACTATATCAAAAGAAATGTGGATGCTTTTGAACAAGGCTTAAAAAATAGGGAAAATTTCAATGCAAGCAATCTAGACTATTACGAACTTGCCAATGAGTGCATTTGTAAAAAGAGTTCTTTTGCAACAGAACTATTGTATAATGAGGCAAATAGCGAGGATAAGTGGGAAATTCCGAAATACATTAAGGAGGGCTTAGAGTGGCTGAGAAAAGTTTAGAAACCGAAGTGCATGAGATTCTTAAATGTATAGCCAAAAATAAAAATTTCATTTTGACAGGTGGCGCGGGGAGTGGGAAAACATATTCATTAATATCTCTTATTGACGAGTTGACGAAAAGATATCCCACAAAGACGATTGCTTGTATTACATATACGAATAATGCTGTTGCTGAAATTCGCTCAAGGAGTAGTAATGAAAAACTTTGGGTTTCTACCATACACGAATTTATTTGGGACATTATCAAGAACTTTCAACTTGAAATGAAAGAAACAATCACAGAGCTTATCAATGATGATGAGATTTGTTCATTTAGCTTCCCAACCGAATTAATCGAAACAAATACGTTTGATATGAGCTACTTCGCTAACTGCAAAATCTCATATGACGAATATTACTTTTTGCAACCAGAGAAAGAGAGTAAAATAGGTCACGACCAGATTTTAATTCTTGCAGAAAAAATGTTTGAAAAGTATTCTAAACTATGTGATATTTTGAAAGATAGGGCTAACTTAATTTTTGTTGACGAATATCAAGATACAGACCCATCTGTTGAAAAAATACTATTAGAACATATTAATAAGAGCAACAAGAAATGTATTGTTGGCTTCTTTGGAGATTCAATGCAAGCAATTTATGATTCTGGTATAGGTGCGATCACCAATAAAAGTGTCACTCGTGTTGATAAGCAATTAAATAGGAGAAATCCATTATCTGTAATCACACTTGCAAACAAATTTCGAGATGATGGTCTTGAGCAAAAGCCGTCTGATGATGAAAAAGCTACAAACATGAAAGAAGGAAAGGTCATTTTAGGTAAAGTACAGTTTGTTTATGGCACAACTCTTGATGAATTAGACTTATTGAAAAAGACCAATTTATTTAGTGATTGGGACTTTAACAGCAAAGAGACAAAAGAACTTTGGCTCGTACATAAAGCAAATGCAAAAATGGCTGGCTTTGAAACTCTTTATAAACTATATAATTCTGATTCAATAATTGAATTGATAGGAAAAATACGAAAAAAAATCAAAAATGATCCTCTAATAATTAACGATGACGCTAGCTTTGAGAGTGTCTTAGAAAAAGTCGAAATTACAAAAGGGCGTGGAAAAAATAAAATCCTATTTACAGAAGATCCCCAATTCATCACAGGATATAAGAGCATTTATAATAGATTAAAAGATGAGTTGTGGGGAGTAGTTCGCCAATATCGAATCAATGCGGATTCTTTATTATCCTATAAATTCAATGGACTAACGGATTCTTATGAAGCAAAATCAAGCAGAGATAGGATATTAAGAAAACTAGATAGTATTTATGAACTTATTGAATTGTACGAAAACAAAGATTACAACACTTTTTTGAGAAAGACAGGTATCAAAGTTCGCAATTCTAATGATAAAAAAA
The DNA here is from genome assembly GCA_009786445.1 of Oscillospiraceae bacterium. Taxonomy (GTDB): domain Bacteria; phylum Bacillota; class Clostridia; order Oscillospirales; family Oscillospiraceae; genus WRMH01. The sequence continues at coordinate 7,748 of WQTE01000073.1, forward strand.
TTTTGTATGATGGCATGATGAAGCTCGTTGAATCTAAAGATAAACAAATTGCTGAAATCATTAAGATTTCAGCCGAAGTTTTGGGCAATCATTCAAGTGAGGCATTTAACACTTTTATTTCTGAGCAGGGAGCTTATTTGTGGGAACAAATTAAAAGCATATCTTTCACTGAGTATATTAAATCAATTGAATACCAAAAAGAGTATTTACCCTTTGCAACACAACACAGCATTAAAGGAAGCGAATACGATAATATTCTAGTCGTTCTGGATAATCAAAAATGGACTAAGTATAATTTTAAATCCCTCTTCTCTGATAACAAACAAAATGAAAATGTGTATAACAGAACTAAAAAATTATTTTACGTTTGTATTACAAGAGCAAAGCAAAATCTTATGATTTTTATGCCTGAGAATGATTCCGAAATCATTTCAAATGTTGAGGAAGTTTTTGGTAAAACGAATGTCATAAACGCTGAGGATTATCTTCGAAATCGGAAAAACATATTTCCCGAAAATGCAAGATGAATGATTTTATCCCTTCTTTTGTCCTGCTGAACATGATAGGTAGTCATTCATGAGCAAGTTTGTATCATTTTTTGCAATCAAGAACAACATTGAGGTTTATAGATTAATGAAAATGGCTAGCTAGCACATAAAAAGAGTTAATGCAGTTCTTGTAAGGCTTGCAAGTTATATGGCGAAAGCTATTTCGCTGTGTTTAGCCAAAAGCAGTGAAGGTGCAGAGAGTTATGTTGCAGAGTCAACTGTTGATTCTCAAGACATGTTCTTCCTGAGTGATAATGTGTGGATATAGTCGTTAAGGTCAATCGCCACGCTGTGTCGATTGACCTGTTTCAATTGTGCTCGATGCGTGGTGTCAAGGGTCTCCGATAAGCGACTGACACGCGCCGCAAGCATTGCGAAAAGAAAATTTTGCAAGCGCATATCAGCCGCCCTTGACACGGCAAGATTTTCGCAACGCTCAAAAAAAGAAACAGCCCACTTTGTGTAAGTGGACGGTTTCCTCTGCAAGCCAAGCCTTTGTATAGTTTTGTGAATTCGTGTAAGAATCGTGTAAGCGTGATTCCTAGTGTGTTGAAGTCGTTGCAATTGCAAGACCTCAAAGAAATGTGGCAGACCGAGGAATGATAAATCCGAACCCAAACTCGTTTTTGCAACATCGGACAGTGAGATAGTTTTTGAGCCATCTCTGTAATTAAACGCAACAACAGCGTGATTATCGAAAATATATACGGAATTAACAAAAATGTCAACTAACCTCTGGCGTTGTTCTGCATTAGTAATATCAGTTTTTCTGAATCGGCAAATCCAGTAAGTGAGTTGCTCTTTTGTCAAAAGCGGTTTTTCCATTTGCTCCTTGAGAATACTAATTTCAATGTTGCTTTTTGATTCTTCCAATTCCTCAAGGCGCTGCTTTGTGGAAGATGTCAAAATGCCCTGCTCAATTGCGTTGAGTAAATTATTTATAGCCCTATTGGTGTCATCAAGCTGTTTTTTGAGCAGTGGCAAATCAGAGCTTTCCCGCATTTGTAACTCCAGTGCCGTATTGACAATGTATTCCACGACATCGTTGTCATCGAGCATTTCCATGACTTTTTTGATTACTTCACTTTCGATAAAATCTTTTTTAATGGCTTTTTTATCGCAACTCTTGTATTTCTTAGCATTAACGCACTTGTAATAGCGGTGGACTTTCTTTTTTGTCTTGCTTGTACCACTCTCGCCCACCATAAAAACTCCATCCTTCCCACAATACATCTTGGCTGTCAGAAGGTAATCATCTTCTGCTTTTCGCTGCGCCGGGGCTCTTTTGTTTTTCACCATGCGTTCCTGCACCCTCTCAAACAAATCTTTAGGCACAATTGCAGGAATACTATCAGGGTGGACTATATCGCGGTAACGGTACTCACCCATGTATCTGCGGTTTTTTAGTAGCTTGTTTATGATATTTAATGTGAATTTGCCGCCACGTACATTCTTTAAACCACGCTCATTAAGCAGGTTTACAAGTTCCTGCATAGTTGCACCTTTGTCATACAGCGTGAACATTTCCAAAACGACAGGCGCAGCAGTAGTGTCAATCTGAAAATGTTGTTCATTGTCGATATAATATCCCATCGGAATAATACCACCGTTATATTTACATTTCAAAGCGTTCTCAGTCAACCCTCTGACCACCTTTTCTGAAAGTTCCACGCTATAAAATTCTGCATAGCCCTCTAGGAGAGATTCTAGCAAAATGCCTGTAGAATCCTCTGCAATGGCTTCTGTTGCCGATATTACTTTTACCCCGTTCTTTCTGAGCGTCGATTTGTAATGTGCCGAATCGTATCTGTTTCGTGCAAAGCGGTCTAACTTCCAAACAATCACAGCATCAAATAATTGCTCGGCACTGTCTTTTACCATGCGCTGAAACTCAGGGCGATTGTCGGTCTTTGCCGACAACGCACGGTCAATATATGTGCTGAGAATAGCCATTCCGTTTTTTTCAGCAAACGCTTTGCACTCCCTGAGTTGCCCTTCAATGGATTCTTCCCTCTGACCATCCGAACTATACCTTGCATAAATTACAGCCTTCATTGTCTTTGCCTCCGTGATTTAATAAAATGAAACGAGAAAAAGTAATGACACAATACTACCTCTCCTCGTTTAGTGATTTTTGTCTTGTAAGCCATATTCAACTACAAACAATTATATCAAAAAATATGTGAAAATTCAATGTTTTTGGACGATTTCAGAAAATATTTTTCGCTCGAAATGCCCTCGTTTTATGCAAAGCCCAACATTTCCGCTCCGCATACTTTTATAATTAAGCAAATCAATAAACCGAGCAACATATTACGCCATAACCCCTTGCAGACCTACCATGTCAGATATGTGCCAATGTCAAGTGCGCTTCAGCGTTCATCTCGACACTTGACATTGGTGCGTATCTGACATACGCTTGAGGCTTAGGGGTGTGGGTACATCGGGCTACCTTTCGATACGGTAATATATTTTCACTGTGGCAACGTAGACATGTTCACAATTGTATGCTATATTAAGTGTCGCTGTAACTCTCATTATTCAAGGTGTCCAATATGAAAAACGAAATTATTTTATATCGTCCAAACGAGCTTGCCGAGCAAATCGAAGTGAGATTCGATGAAGATACGGTTTGGCTTACACAGGCGCAAATTGCCGAGCTGTTCGGCACAAACAGTCAAGCAATAACCAAGCATATAAACAACATTTATAGCACAGGTGAGTTAGATAAAATTTCAACTTGTTCCATTTTGGAACAAGTTCGACAAGAAGGTTCTCGAAAAGTAAAGCGCCAAGTTGCAAATTACAACTTAGATATGATTATTTCAGTCGGCTACCGAGTAAATTCTGTAAACGCAACACTATTTCGCCGTTGGGCAACAACTAAGTTAAAAGAATATCTGCTAAAGGGGTATTCCGTCAACAACCGTATGAACCGCATTGAGGATAATGTTGACGAAATAAAGAAGGATTATGACACTCTGAAAAACAAAGTAGACGAAATTGACTTGCAGATAAACTCACATCAAATCCCGACGCAGGGCGTCATCTTCGACGGGCAAGTTTTCGACGCATATAGTCTGACTTCCAAAATTATCCGCTTAGCAAAGCACAGCATTGTGCTTATCGATAATTACATCGATGATAATACCCTCACTCACTTGGCGAAGAAAAGCAATGGCGTAAAAGTCCTATTGCTCACAAATAATATAAGCAAACAATTGAGCTTAGATGTAAAAAAGGCCGATGCTCAATATGGTAATTTCGTTGTAAAGCAATTCACTCAAAGCCACGACAGATTTCTCATTATTGATAACGGAAAAGAGGTCTATCACATCGGTGCCTCGCTGAAAGATTTGGGCAAAAAATGGTTTGCGTTTTCAAAAATGGATAGCCAGACAGTAGCGCATATTATAACTGCAATATCAGGGTTGATATAACGCGAAACTGCTAATGGCATTTTTGTCGCAAGCGTATGGCATGTGACTTGGCACGGAGCAGACAAAAAGAAAATGCACAGTTTTCAACCCTGTGCATAGCTTTTTGTATGCTCTGCGGGGGATTCCATAAGGGGGCGGCAGCCACCTTTGGCACACGATTTTGCGTAGCAAAGTCTAGTGTGTTATGCCTGCACCTACGGTTGAAGTGAAAAGCTGCGCCGCCATTTTCGGGCGGCGCAGTTTTGAGCGGCAAGGAAACGGAGCGTGATTTGCGAGCTCTGGCGAGCAATTCATGCTCCGTTTTTGATGAGTTGGCAGGCATATTGTGCATTTGTTAGTTTGCTTTTTTCTTCGCTGGTTGCGTATACCGTGATATTGCAATTCAATAAACTCGAAAACACTTATTTCAACCGCTTACCCGACACTATTCGATGAACAACCAGGATAATGCAAATGCCAAAAACACTTATACCAAATATACCAAGAGCAGGAATTTCTTCCAACAAAATCGTAGCAACACCCAAAGGAATCATGGCAATGCCTCCAAAAAACTCTATGCTTCCTACTCCTTTAGCATACTCATCATCAAGAATACCCGCTGCTCTATCTGCTGTGAAGTCGTTGATTAAATCATATTTCCCTTTGAATCGAATCGCATAGCCGAGACCAATAAATACCACACCCAGAACCATCAATGTTATGCCTAATCCTAACAATATAGTCAGCTCCTTTCCCGAAATACGTACTACACAACTATTTACTCTTTAAACTTAAATCGAGAACCTGTATTCATATAGATAACCCCCACAGCTATAATTGCCAT
>WQTE01000074.1 GCA_009786445.1 Oscillospiraceae bacterium
AAAATCGCTCATTATGATTATCAAAAGCTCTGTCCGCTTGACTATATTCCAAACGAATTGCAGGTCAGCCGTGAGATTATCGACAGTTTCCCTGCCTACAAGGGTATGGAGATGCATATTACCGAGTTTAACACTTCATATTCGCCGCGCAATCCGGTTCACGACACAAACTTAAATGCGGCATATGTTGCTCATCTGCTGAGCGTAATGGGCGACACTTGCGCTTCGTATTCTTACTGGACTTTCGGCGATGTGTTTGAAGAACAGGGCATTGCATTTACGCCGTTTTCAGGTTGTTTCGGTTTGCTTGCAAATGGCGCTGTTCCCAAGCCGACATACCTAACTTATCAATTTTTCAGCAAGCTCGCTCCTACCGCTGTCGCACGCGGAGACAACTACGTTGTAACCAAAGGCGAAGAGGGCGAGTGGGTTGGAGTGGCATGGCGCTTCGTTGACTTCTTGGGAGGGTTAGATGAACCCGATATGTTCATAGAGCTTTCCATCGAGGCAGATAACGGCGAATATTTTGTCGCAGACAAGCTGGTTGATGAGGCAAGGTGTAACCCGCTGCAATCGTGGATACATATGGGTTCACCTGCTTATCCGTCGGAGGAGCAGCTTGCACTTTTGCGTGAATGCGCGCAGCCGGAGGTGACAACCCGCCGAATATCCGTCCGTGATGAGCAGCTTAAACTGAACATCCTACTAAGCGAAAATGCGGTATACTATTTTGAGATAAAAAAAATAACCCCCGAAACCGATAGGGGATTTGATGTAGAAAGAGTTCCCGGCGCTTCGTAGGGGACGATGGCAATCGTCCCGGCGACAAGGTATGTAAAATATATTTCTTTCGGCGGAACCCACCCTCCGAAAAAATATATTTTACACACCTTGCCACCTACATCTTGCAAAGAGTACCACACAATTTTCCATTTTAATAATACAAATAATACAAAGGAGAAGCCATGCTAAATTTCAAAATTACAAAAATCAATAAAAATCTATATCTCTTAAAAGACCCGCTGGAGGTCAACTTGTTTTTGATTGTCGGAGAAAAAGAGGCGTTGCTGTTTGATACAGGGCATGGTGTGGCTGATATACCCTCTGTTGTCAAAAGCATCACCGATAAGCCTTTGACTGTGGTTCTCGGGCACGGGCACATCGACCATGCAAATGGTGCATATCAGTTTGATGAGGTTTATCTTCGTGAGCCGGACTTCGAGTTATGCCGTGAACACACTTCGTCCGAGTTTCGTGATATGTTGCTCAGCAGATTAAGCGCATCGGACCTAAATCTCGGTTTTGACCCTGATGAGTGGACAGTATCGGGTCGCTGCAACTTAAAGGCACTGGAGCCGGGCACGGTGTTTGACCTCGGCGGCTTGCACGTAGAAGTTATTGATATGGCGGGGCATACGGGTGGTTCGATTGGGTTGTTGCTCAGGGAATTGCGTATTTTGCTTGACAGCGATTCGGCGAATTCGCATTGCTGGATGTATATGCCGCAGAGCTTGAGCGTGCGGGAGTATATCGCCATGCTTGAGCGTGTCAGGGAACTGGATTTTGATGTTTTTTATGTGGCGCACCAAGACCACGCTCATCCTAAGTCAGACTTTGATAAGTACATAAGTGTTGCAAAAAATGTCACCCTTGAAAACAGTCAGCCTTATGACGGCTGGGCTGAACTGAAACCGCGAATCTACACAGAAGGCGATGTTTCCATTGTAATAAATGAAAGGACTTTGCGATAGATGGCTTATTCAGAATACAAAATGTGGCTGCAAGACAACGGCAGAGCACCTCCGGTTGTTAACTCAAAAATAGAGGAACGTATACTCAACCACTGGGATAACATCGATGGGTCTGTAGAGCGCGGCTACAGCGGACGGTCATTGTTTTTTAGTGACGGCAATATTTGCTATGACACGGCAAGAATCCGTGATTATGCTCGTTTGCTTGCCTCTATCGGCATCAACCGAGTCTGTTGCAACAATGTAAATGTGACAGAGCGGTCGGCGCGTATGATTACGGAGAAGCTGCTGCCGGATGTAGCAAAGCTCGCCGCTGTATTCCGTGAGTTCGGTATAAGATTCATCATCGCAGTTGATTTTACCTCTCCGCGCTTGCTCGGTGGTCTTACAACATACGACCCGCTTGATGAAACTGTCACAGACTGGTGGAAAAAAGCCGCCGACGATGTATATAAACACATACCTGACCTCGCAGGTTTTCTGGTCAAGGCAGACAGTGAGTTTCGCGACGGCCCCGCCGCACTCGGGCGCACACAGGCGGACGGCGCAAACAGCATAGCACGTGCACTTAAGCCGCATGGCGGCAAGGTGTATTGGCGTTGCTTTGTCTACAATTGCGTTCAGGATTGGCGCGACAAAAAAACAGACCGTCCAAAAGCAGCATATGACCATTTTTTCCCGCTCGACGGTTTTTTTGATGATAATGTCATACTGCAAATCAAACACGGTCCCTCGGATTATCAGGTGAGAGAGCCGAATTCGCCGCTTTTAGGCGCGATGAAGCACACAAATCAAGCAATAGAGCTGCAAGTGACTCAGGAATACACAGGTCAGCAGATAGACCTTTATGCCCTCGCCGTGCAATGGGAGGAAATTTTTTCGGCACCCATTTCCGACACACGGACTATGCGCGACTTGATGGGGCGCGAGGTGACGGCAATTGCCGCCGTGGCAAACACAGGGCTTGACATGAACTGGACAGGGCATACACTGGCGCAGGCAAATCTATATTCGTTCGGGCGACTTGCCTGTGACCCCTCTTTGACTGCCCGTGCTGTTTTGAGCGAATGGATATATTTGACATTCTCTAATAATCCCAAACTGCATGAGCCACTGCTTGAAATGATGCTGAAATCCCGCAGTGTTTACGAAAAATATACCACTCCGCTAGGGCTTTGCTGGATGGTCAACATCAACCACCACTATGGCCCAAGCCCTGAGGGGTATGAGTTCATGAAATGGGGCACATATCACAGAGCAAACCGCGAAGCCATCGGCGTTGACAGGACAGAAAAAGGCACAGGCTACACGGCGCAGTACCACCCCTACCTAAACAAGCTCTACAGCGACAAGGAGACTTGCCCGGAAGAACTTTTACTCTATTTTCACCGCTTACCCTACGATTATCGCTTAAAGTGCGGTAAAACGCTTTTGCAGTATATGTATGACTCACATTTCGAGGGATATGATGAAGTGGAGGGCTTTATAAAAACATGGGATTCACTTAAGCCGTTTCTCCCCGAGTACGCATACAGCTCAGTGGCTGAGAGACTACAGCAGCAGCTAAAAAACGCAAGCGAGTGGAGAGATGTAGTAAACACGTATTTCTACCGTCTGACAAACGTAGCCGATGCTAACGGCAGAGTAATATATGAGTAACAGGCTACTGCACCTGGTATACCAGGTATACCAGGTATACATAGATTAGTGCTTGCAAAATTGCGAGCATTGTCGTATAATCTCCTGATAAATATCTTTTGTAATCTGGTGAAGACCAGTATATTTGAGGTAACGGGGATTTCCGCGATGAAGAAGCAGGAACAAGTAAAAGCTCCTATATATAGCTACGTTGGGTGCGCCGTAATCCTTTTTGACCAAGATGGTAACACGATTGGAAACACAACGGTAATCCACAACGACAATGAAACTCTGCTTATGGAAGTGCAGGTACTGCCGGACAAACTTAGTGTTGGCAGCACCTGTAGATTGCTTATATTCACAGACCCCGAGCCATGTGAATATTATGGAAAAATCGTCACCTACAAAACAAAAAAAGTTATTGCGCTGTACCGGGGACGTGTTCGGAGCAAGCGCAGGGAGCAACGAGTGGCAATCAATACCCCGGCACAAATAGAAAGTCTTTTTTATAGTGGGCGGGAGTATCCGTTGCACACACCTGTCAAAGTCACGCTGATAAACGTCAGTAAAGGCGGAATGAGGTTCAGTGCCAAAACCGATACATCAATAAGAGGAAACAAATTCAGGGCAAGGGTCAGCCTCGGCGAAACTGAAAAACTGATTGTCGCCGAGGTTGTAAACGTAGTAGATGCTAAATTGAAACAGTCTGAGTATGGCTGTAAATTCGTGGGTAAACGGCTGGAGAGGGATGGATAGCAATGAGTGAGCGAGCAACACCCAGAGTCAAATTGTGGGAGGCTCGAGGTTTCGGCGAGAAAAGTGACCCTGATAACCCCGATAGTAATAAGCTACAAGCAATTTCTATAAGTATGCTGCCTAACGGTCAGGAACTTCGGGGGGATGTTTTTGCTTCTGACAAGGAACGGTTGCTAATAAAAAGCGGCACAATGCTGGACGGCAAAATCATAAAAATGGTCGAGAATTTCAACAGCGGCAGTCAAACTTTATATGTATCCGAGGATACTTATATGTGGATTTCCGGATTGGCAGCTACCCAACCCGAAATTACCGACCTTCAGGAAATGGAGAAAACCACCGGCTATGGCGATATAAAGGAGGAGACTCTTGACCTGCTCGAAGAGATATCGCAAAGTAAAACCGTACATAAAGCCGAGCTGTATTCTGTCTCGGACAAACTTTCGGGCAAACTTGATGAGATTGTCCCGTCAAGAATAATGTCTTTGGTCAACGCTCTTGCGCCGGTGGATGAATACTTGCAACGTCACTGCGTAAACGTCAGCTTGCTCAACGGGCTTTTTGGCAAATGGATGGAACTGAGCAAAGAGGACGTTGACAGGCTTGTCCTTTGCGGTCTGCTCCATGATTGCGGAAAAGCCCTTGTTCCGCCGCAATTACTGAATGCCCCGCGCAAGCTGATGCTGGTTGAGTTTGAAGTCTTAAAAATGCATCCAGTACACGGCTATGACTTGCTTGCGGATTTTCCCGAGTCCGTCCGCTTGGCTGCGCGTGCTCACCATGAAAAAGTCGGAGAAAAGGGCTATCCTGATGGAATCATTCCGGAGAAAATAACGCTTGAAGCACGTATCACGGCAGTGACTGATATTTATGATGCAATGGTGTCACAACGTGCATACAAAAATCCCAACAGCCCATTTAGCGTTTTGGCAACACTGGATAAACTCAAGGGAGTCGAACTTGATAGCGAGCTGGTTGACATTTTCATCCGAAATATGCCGAAAGAACTGATAGGCAAAGAGGTTCTCATGTCCGACGGGGCTATTGGCGTTGTCCACTCGTTGGATGCACACAATATAGAATACCCTGTCATCTCAATAAATGGTCGCCCAATCAACAGCAATGAAGATTGGCACTGCGTATCAATGTATAACAGCAAGGAAAGATGAGTCGTCAGAGTGTCGTACGGGCCTTTTTAGTGCTACTTGAAAGTAATATATTATTTTAGGTCTCGATATTGTTTGCAAATTGTTAACATTTATCTTGTAAATTCTGTTGACTTGTCACACATTTTTTGCTATTATAGAAAAGACGGTCGAGAGTGTGACATTTTTGCACCACGCATCAATTCAATTTATTCTTTCATAAGCACTCGAGTGTCGTTACTAATTTACTTACTCCCCCACTCCCCCTCATTTTCATAGGAAAACCCGACACCAAGTGTCGGGTTTTCCGCATCTGCTTTCAAAGTTTTCAACTCGGGACACGTTCACGGTTATTAAGCGCTTCTTCTACTAAGTTTTCTATATCGAGCTTTGATTCGGCAAGCGTAACTTCATCTTGCTTTGGACGGGTACGGGGGCGTTTGGGAGTAAAAACTGTGCAGCAATCTTCAAACGGCAAGATTGAAGTCTCAAACGTACCAATGTCTCTTGCCATGTCAACTATTTCTCTCTTGTCAAATGCTATGAGCGGTCTGAAAACAGGCATATCCACGCACTTTTCGGCTACTGCGATAGCCTGTGCGGTCTGGCTTGCGACCTGACCTAAATTATCACCTGTAATAAGCCCGACACAATCGTTGTCTTGAGCTATGCGCTCTGCTATACGCATCATGAAACGCCGCATTATTACTGTAATTAAGCCTTCGGGGCATTTTTCCCGAATCTCCTCTGAAATGCGTGTAAACGGAACCAGCTCGACCTTGAGCCGCCCGCAATACTTTGTTAGCTCCTGAGCGAGAGAGAGTACCTTATCCTTTGCTTTGACCGATGTGTACGGATGCGAATAGAAATGGACAGGTATTAGCTGAATTCCCCGTTTTGCCATCATATAAGATGCTACCGGGCTGTCAATACCTCCCGATAAAAGTGTAACCATACGACCACCGGTTCCGACGGGCAAACCGCCCGCACCTTTTGTGGCAGGGCCGTGGACATATGCCGCCAAGTCTCTGATTTCAATGTTTATCACAAGCTGCGGAGTATGCATATCCGGCTTTAGATGCGGAAATCTGTTGTGAATTTCGCCGCCGACGTATCGAGAAAGTTCAATAGAGCTCATGGGAAAACGCTTGTCAGCACGCTTTGATTCAACCTTGAAGGTTTGTACCGAGTTTATTTCATCTCCCAGATATGCGGCAACGGTTTCGATAATCTTGTCTTTGTCCTTTTCACAAGCCGCCGCCCGCACAACAGAAAGCGCACCGAAAACAGTCCTTGCAGCTTCAAGAGCTGCCTCCATGTCCACATCCTCCTGCGGCTCTGCGTACACGGTTGATTGCATTGCATAGACTTTAAAGCAGCCGACTTGCCCAAGTCTGCGCCTGACATTGTCAAGAAGTTTATTCTCAAACTCCCGCCTATTGAGACCCTTAAGAATTATCTCACCCTGTTTCAAAAGTATAATATCATTCAAAATGTTTGTTATCCTTCCTTATCCTTGAATTATATGCCACAGGGTGGCCGCACCAAACTACTTAACCGGGGTAATCTGCCGATATTGTATAGCCTCAGCCAAATGCGCAGGTGCAATATCCTCAGCGTTGGCGAGATCAGCGATAGTTCTAGCCACCCGCAGGATTCTATCATGCGAACGAGCAGTCATGGATAGCTTTGTAAATGCATCTTTCATCAGTTTATCACATTGCGGCGTTAATTTGCAATATTTTGCAAGCTGTTTTGACCCGATGTGAGCATTACACTTGACAGAGCTGCCTGAGTACCGTCTCAATTGCGTTCTGCGTGCCGAGTTTACACGCTTTCTAACAGTTTCTGACGTTTCAGAGTCAGCCGAACCGCTAAGTTTATCATATTCCAAAGAACGAGTCTCGACATACATATCAAGCCTGTCAAGTAGCGGACCGCTTAAACGCTGGTGATACCTCGAAACTGCACCGGTCGAGCATACACATTTACCCGACGAATGCCCGTACCATCCGCATTTGCAGGGATTCATAGCACAAACCAGCATGAGCCTGCACGGGAACGTAACTGTCTGCATAGCTCTTGAAATCGTCACTTGACCATCTTCGAGGGGTTGACGTAGTGATTCCAGTACATCACGAGGGAATTCGGGCATTTCGTCGAGGAACAACACGCCGTTATGTGCCAGTGAAATTTCACCCGGCTTCGGGTTTGAAGTACCACCCGCAAGTGCCGCTTTTGATACGCTGTGATGCGGTGAGCGAAACGGTCTGATTGACATTATTGGGTTATCTCGGCTGGTGAGGCTTGCAACGGAATGTATTTCAGTTGTTTCGAGCATTTCTTCACGGCTCATGTCGGGCAATATTGTAGGCAGTCTCTTTGCAAGCATGCTCTTTCCTGCCCCCGGCGGACCTGTGAGCAGTATGTTATGCCCTCCCGCCGCCGCGACTTCCAGTGCGCGTTTTACGTTCTCTTGCCCTTTGACTTCAGAAAAATCCAGCATAGCGTTATCTTCGATTATTGGTTCTCTTGCGGTCACAGGCATGATTTTGCTTACGCCCTGCAAATGGTCAAGCAGTTCTCGCACATGCTTTACAGGGTAAATGCTGACCGTTGTTGCATACGCTGCTTCTGCTGCATTATCTGCGGGCACAAAAAGCTCTGTAATACCGACACGGCTTGACGACAATGCCATAGGCAGCGCACCCGGCACAGGCCTTAACTCTCCGTTTAGTGACAATTCTCCGAAAAACGCTGCGTTTTCAGGCAGTGTGTCGATTACTTGCGAGCAGTTTAGTATACCAAGGAGTACGGGCAAGTCGTAGACTGTACCCGCTTTTTTCTTATCTGCGGGAGCTAAGTTTACTGTTATTCTGCTCACCGGAAATTTAAGCCCGCACGTCTTTATCGCTGCACGGACACGTTCTCGCGCCTCTTTGACCGCCGCATCGGGCAGCCCCACAATCTCAAAACCCGGCAAACCTGACGACAAGTAGCACTCCACCGAAACTTCATATCCGCTTATTCCCCCGAGACCCATTGACCTTACTGTTGAAACCATAAAAAATTACCTCATTTTGCGATTTTTATTTTGTTGACAAATTAAAACTATCCATGCTATAATAATGCACAACAAGGGCGTAACCTCCTTTTTTGGCGGTCAGCCCAATAAAGTTAGTGCTTTGAAAAAGCCGTTACCTTGCTTGGGGGCGGCTTTTTCGTGTCACTTTTAGTCTCTTTACTCTTATCGAAATGGAGAAGCCAAATAAATGAAAAGTAAATTGTGCCACAAGCATCACCTCGCTTTTGCTTGGTTTTGCCGACCGCCACGCCCTTGTCCGAATACTCTATCATAAAAGCTTTCTACATTGCAATACACATTTAAGTGTGAAAAGTGTGAAAAACAAAAAGAGTTGGTATCACTGTGTTTTGCGACTCTTGTCACCGCTGTATGCTACTATCTTGTTACTAACGCATCAATCGCCATTGCTCGCTTACTATCGCAATCTTGCTGCTAATGCTTCACCAAAGCGAGTGCTTCGCGCAAATCGTCCAGAGTTTTGTGGGTGTACACACGCTCGCCTATGTCGGCGGACTTATGACCCATCAGCAAGTCGATGCACCTTTTGTTTGCTCCAGCATTATCAAGGCGGGTACGGAAAGTGTGGCGAGTGTCGTGTGGGGTATGTTGGGCTGCTAATGTACTCATTATCGGTGCCCAAACATTATAAATGAAGCTGTGATAATCCCACTGTTCGCCGCTTCGCTCAACAAGATATTCCCTGTTGGACTCCACGCATCTTTTTACGATGTGGCGTATTTTTGCATGGATTGGAACTACTCTGTTGCGGCCGGCTGCCGTTTTACTTCCACCAATTACCGTACCCTCAGCCAGACTTATGTCTGCCAGCTTTAGTGCGAAAAACTCCCTAATCCGGAATCCTGTATATATGAGCATGAGGATTGCATCTGTGCCATACTGCTCGCAGTCTTTCCACAGTTTTGCTATTTCCGCTTCTGTAAAAGGCTTACCGCTTGATTCAGGTCCCGGCTCGGTTGTCAGCAGTTGTGCGTAGTGCTTCACATCTATTCCCAGCTCATGCGGGAACTAATTCGACAATCCTACCTTTATACACGATATGCACACCCGGCATTATTGAATAGTTTCCCAAATTAATAACCCTCGGGTTTCGCTCTGCAAATGCAACGACAACACACATTCGGTCATCGTGTACGTCCTCAGTGACCGTTATTTTTTATACACGATTTCGACATTTTATATCGGCTGAGTTGAGATTTATAATTCCACCCACCTCACATCACCTCCTGTTGTCTGCTGTTGTTCGAACTTTTAACTTGCGCGTTACGCAAGTTGCTGCCAAAAAAATCTCTCCCGCTTTATGCGGAGGTATATTAAGTGCAACTATCAACTCTTCCATCACGGGAGCAGAAGGTTGCGACTTACCACTTAGTACACTGCCTAAGGTGTTTCTGTTTATTTTAGTTGCAGACGACAAGGATGCTATATCGTTAATTCCTTCGTCTACCATTAGTTTTTTCAATGTTTTAGTGTCCGTAACGCGTGTTTGCATTTCGACTCTCCTTTCAATAGCTTACGTGTTGCGCAAGTACAATTTATCATAGTAGTTTACCTTTGTCAACATTATTTTTACTTTTTACGTAAGATTTTTCGCTATACGCATTGTTTTTGTTGCATTTTGCGATAGTTTGTGGTATTATTTGTAAACAGAACAGAGGAGGGCTTCTATGTCTGCACTAAAAGATAACATAAAAAAGTACCGTACTGCTAAGGGGTTTACATTGCAATATGTGGCTGATAAAGTGGGTATAACCGAAGCGACAATGCAAAGGTATGAAAGCGGAGAGATAAAGAACATCAAACATGCAACCATTGTAGCGTTAGCTGACGTATTCGGCGTTGACCCTTCTCAACTTATGGGCTGGGATACGAGTGCCGATGGGAAGTCTGCGGAAGTAACACTCACCGGCAAAGATAAGAAAGACATTGCAAAAAACCTTGATGGGATAATGCAGGATTTGGAGAATGTCGATGGTCTTATGTTTGACGGCGACCCGATGAGCGATGAAGCTATTGAGTCGCTCAGGTCGGCGATGCTCATGGGGCTTGAGCTGGTAAAACTCAAAAACAAGAAAAAGTACGGTCGTAAAAATAAAAAGGATCCAAATAAGTAATTGAGAGTGACACTTACATGGAAACTAAGTATTTAGCTTTATCTCTGGTAAAAAAGTTCGGAACCCGCGACCCTTATAAAATTTGTGAATATCTCGACTATATTATATACTTTGCTCCGCTGCACGATATGAAGGGGTATTATCATCAAGTGCAGCGCAACAAGATTATTTGTATAAACAGTAATCTTGATGAGTTTGTGCGCACTTTCACCTGCGCACACGAACTCGGGCACTCTCTGCTCGGCGAAAATAGCAATAAGTTCTTCCTTGCAAGAAAAACACATTTTTACTTACCTAAGTACGAGGTACAAGCCGACAGATTTGCCGTGGATCTACTTTTTGACGACTATGATTTACAGTCATATTTAGAGTGTCCGATAACAACAGCAAGCTCGATGGGTGTCAGCCTTGAGCTTGCTGCTTATCGCATGGGCATGGTGAAGCCGAGGTTGTTTCCAGAGTGGTGAGGTAATAACTTTAATTATCCAAAATTAAACAGTCCAGTCAGCCACCCAACAAGTAATGTGCCACCACCGCCTATAACTACAGTTGTGATAACGTAACCTATGGTTTGCAGGGTTATCATTTTTCTATCAACTTTTTTGTTTACCTCTGCAATATCAATTTTTCTTGCATTTGCTTCAGCTTCAAGTCCTTTTCTAAATTCTTCAATACTTCTTTGTATCCCTGCAATATTATGAGCGACTTGGTTATTTTCTTGTGAAGTTTTCTCCATAAGAAGCTGAACATCCTTTTTCCAAAAATCAGTAGAATCGGATTTCTGTTTGAGTAAGTTTATATCAACGATAGCGTTTTGAACCACACTTGACAGCTCTGTAATCCCAATTGGCTCGCATTTTGCTATCATGTTAATTAGCTCTGGTGAAAAATCCATAATTGGTCTGGGTTGCTTTCCATCTTCATACTCAAATTTTTCATTATCTTCAAGCTCATAAATGACCGCAGATGCAAAAGTTTTATTTGGCTGCAAAACGAAATCTTCAGAAGAAAAGTTATAGAGTCCAAAAATTAGTTTTCCATTATATCCAGGGTCTACAAACAATGCACCATTTACGTTGATGCCTAGCTCACCCATGCTTCGCTTAGGGGTTAGTTGGGCATAATAATTTTGTGGCAGATTAAATATTTCCTCCGTGATTACAAATATTACCTCTCCGGGCTTTATTACTGCTAGGTCACTTCTCTCCGTAATTGGAATATCTTGATATTCCGCAGGTGAGCCTATTTTTGCCTTTAAGTATCTCCCGCTAAACACTAAATCATATTTGAGTCCTTTGCAATTATACTCATCGCCCTGCTCTATAAGCTCTGCATTTCTCACTTTTTCTTTTAGCACTTCGCCTGATACAACTTTAGCCATCTCTGAACACCTCAGTAACAATATGGAACTATTATACTCCCTTAGTGGACGTGCTGTCAATTGATAGTTACAAAAAATAGTTCCCCTATTTATCGGCTGGTTATATGGTATGGCCTTTGGTATCTCCATTTTCTAATGTCCTTTCTGCGCGTTTGCGCATAGTTTGTAGACAGCACTGCGGCTACCGATAGGTCTTGCATCTGAACCTTGGTTACCGCAAAACAGACAGGCGGTTATGCCTGTCTGGGGGTCATAGCTTATGCTATTCGTCTATCGTTTTAGGTTTGTCGGTTGTAGTCGGAGTCGGCAGCTCTGCGCTTCGCTCGTCCGCTTTGGTTTGGTTTGCCGCCAAAGTGTCGCGGAGTGATGGTTGTTGTTCGTGCATGGGTTTTTCTGCAGCTATCTTCAACTCGTTACTTAATGGAGGCCATTGCTTGTCTGTCGCGCTTAATGTTTTGCATCATATATCCACACCAAATCCTCTTCTATAGCTTCTTTCAGCCAATAATTATACTCATCATCTATAGATT
>WQTE01000075.1 GCA_009786445.1 Oscillospiraceae bacterium
CTCCCCCTGCGGGGAACCGCAAATGATGCACGTTAATGACCATACCTTTTCATGGTCGTTTTGTGCCTCAAGAAAACAAGAAAGGCATGGTCATTTTTATGAAACTATTAGTTACAGGCGGAGCGGGATTTATTGGGGGTAATTTTATCCATGATACTTTGGAGAGATACCCGGAAGACATTGTAGTTTGTGTGGATAAACTTACTTATGCGGGTAATATGGAGACACTTTTTCCTATTTATGACAATGAGAATTTCCACTTTGAGAAAGCTGATATCGCTGATGCTCCAGCTATAAAAGCTATTTTCGAAAAGCACAAACCTGATGTTGTTATTAACTTTGCGGCTGAAAGCCATGTTGACAGAAGTATTGAAGACCCGGGTATTTTTCTTACTACAAACATTCTCGGTACACAGGTGCTTTTAGATGCTTCACGTGAATTTGGCGTAAAGAGGTATCATCAGGTTTCTACTGATGAAGTCTATGGTGATTTGCCGCTTGACAGACCCGACTTGCTTTTTACCGAGGAGACACCTATTCATACGTCCAGCCCTTACTCTGCTTCTAAGGCGGGTGCAGATTTGCTCTGCCAGGCTTATTCCCGCACATATAAGATGCCGCTCACTATTTCTCGTTGCAGCAACAATTACGGCCCTTATCATTTCCCCGAAAAATTGATTCCACTCATGCTCATCAATGCAATGCAGGATAAACCTCTTCCGGTTTACGGCAAGGGCGAAAATGTGCGTGACTGGCTCTATGTAGTAGACCACTGCCGGGCTATCGACTTGATTGTGAGAAACGGCACTCCCGGTGAAGTGTATAACATAGGTGGTCATAACGAAAGAACAAACATAGATGTCGTAAAAACTATTTTAAGGCAACTTGGAAAGTCCGAATCTCTTATTAACTATGTCACAGACCGTCCGGGACACGATATGCGCTACGGCATTGACCCGGCTAAAATCAACAAAGAACTCGGTTGGCTACCGGAGACTAAGTTTGAAGACGGACTTCATCTCACAATCGAATGGTATAAAAATAACGAATCATGGTGGCAAAACGTCCTCGACGGAGAATATCAAAACTACTATGATAAAATGTACGGCGATAGGTAGGTTTCAGGGATTATTTTGTAGGGGATGCGGCTTACCCGTCCCGAAAAAGAGGATGAAATATGATTTTAGTTACCGGAGCGGCAGGTCAGTTAGGTCATGATGTAATAGCGAAGCTGAAAAAACGCAATATCACCCACAAAGGTATAGATATCGCAGAACTTGACATAACAGACAGCGATGCTGTAGATGCATATATAACCGAAAGCAAACCAAAAAGCGTTATACACTGCGCTGCATATACTGCCGTCGATAGAGCTGAAGATGAGCCCGAATTGACCTTTTTGGTTAATTCGGTTGGCTCAGAAAATATTGCAAAAGCCTGCCGCAAAGTTGATGCCGAAGTTATATACATAAGCACGGATTATGTCTTTGACGGTAAAGGAAACTCACCCTACGAAACCGATTCGGCCAAAAAGCCGATTGGAGTGTATGGCAAGAGCAAACTGGCGGGNGAAGAAGCGATTATGAACCATATTCCACTGCGGCATTACATCGTCAGAATCTCTTGGGTGTTCGGAAAAAACGGCAATAACTTTGTGAAAACCATGCTAAAACTTGCCGAAACCCGCGATGAGCTGAGTGTTGTGAGTGACCAAATCGGCAGTCCTACATATACGCCTGACCTTGCGGCTTTACTCTGTGACATAGTGCTCTCCGAGAAGTATGGCACATATCACGCTACAAACGAAGGTTACTGCTCTTGGGCAGAGTTTGCCGAGGAGATAATGCAGATTAGCGGAAGTAAGTGTAAAATTAACCACATTCCGACTGAGCAGTATCCCACCAAGGCTGTTAGACCAAAAAACTCACGGCTGTCCAAGCGAAGCCTGGATGAGGCAGGATTCGGGCGCTTGCCTGAGTGGCAAGATGCGCTTAGGCGGTTCTTAGGAGCAACTTAAATGAAAGATAAGCGGATTTTTCTGTACCTCATTTTTTGTTTTCTCATCTACTCTCTGTGGGCTATTATAACTCCATTTAACGGAGCACCGGATGAGTTTATGAGATGGGAAATCGTAAATTATATGGTAGAAAACCGTTCATTGCCACGTGGCGATGAACCATCAATAAGAAATGATATGTGGGGTGTCAGCTATGCCTTTACACCCTTTGTGCCGCAAATGATTAGTGCGGCACTCTATATAGCTGTGGACTCTGTACTCTCTTTACCATGGTCTGTCATGCTCTACATAATGAGACTGCCGAGTATATTGTTTTCACTAGGTACTGTCTTTTTAGTCTATAAAATCGGGATGCGTTTATTTTCGACTAGGGCGGCACGGTTTTTGACCGTTTTGGTCAGTCTGTGGCCACAGTTTGCGTTTATATCTTCATACATCAATAACGATGCATTTGGCATATTCACAATATCATTGATTATCTATGCCTGGATTTATGGCCTTCAAAACAAATGGACGTGGAAATCATGTATCATGCTTGCCGTAGGGCTCGGTTTATGCTTTATATCATACTATAATGCCTATGGGTTCATTTTACTGAGCGCTCCGCTCTTTCTGTTGACCGCTATTAAAAAAGGCGAAAATAAGATTTATTATTTAAGTTTGCTGAAAAAAATATCATGTATGCTCCTTATTGTGGTTGCAATCGCTGCGTGGTTTTTCATCAGAAATGCTATATTATATGATGGTGATTTTTTCGGATTAAGAGCTTCAGCCGAGGCATCTGAAAGATATGCTGAGGAGTGGTTAAGACCATCTGTAAGACACACATACTTAGTGAGGGGGTTTACACCTTTGGGTATGCTTCTTCATACTCAGTTTGTCATATTTTCTTACAACTCTTTTATCGGAGTGTTTGGATATTTGGAAATTTTTCCACCTTCGATAGTTTTCTTTTTCTTTACAGTCATTATTACGCTTGGTGGAGTGGGTATTGTTTATTGCATAATAGAATGGCTTCTAAAAAAAGAAAAAAAGCGAGAAATAGACATTTTTCTCACAATCATTACCATTTCAATTTCTGTTCCTATAGTACTATCTGTTATTTATTCTTTCAGCATAGATTACCAGCCACAAGGAAGATATGTTCTTCCGGCACTTATTCCCTTATGTATTTTAATCACAAAAGGAATATCCACCCTTTGGGCGAACTTACCTAAAGAAATGCGCACTAAAAGACCCGAGTATGTTGTATATTTATGTATGTTTCTTGCAAACGCTGCATGTATATACGCCGTATACTACTTCTTCCACATAGCACCACCTGTTTAAACAACGAGAGATATGCTACAGATTACAGGATATCTGGGAAAGTTACTTTTGCGCTATTGTAGCAGACGATGTGCAATTTGCTCCGCTTTTTTGCGAGAACAGTGGCGCAATGCTCTCTGGCTCGCAAAAAAGCGGAGCAAATTGCACATAGTCTGCGGGAAGCAACGGGAGCGCGACCGGTTAGTCCGCAGATTTTATACATTCCTTTACAACGTACTGCGGCGACTTATTCAGGCTGAGATATATTCTGCCGATATATTCCCCTAAAAGACCCAGCACAAACAGTATCATACCGCCTATAATTGTCAAAGCAGCCATCATTGAGCTCCATCCCATCAGAATGCTGGTTGGATCCAGCAGCCGCCTTACGATGATGAATATGGCGTATACGAAACCCACTCCGGCACAAAGAAGACCAAAATAGCTTGATATTCTAAGAGGTTTTATAGAAAAAGCCGTAAATCCGTTGAGCCAGAGAGCCAGCAGTGTTTTGAGCGTATAACCGGACTCACCTGTGACTCTTTTTTTGTGCTCAACATTTACATTTGCTATCGAATCGGTTGTTCTGAGAACCAGACCCAACACATATGGGAAAGGGCTTTCATATTTTTTAATTTCATCTATTATGAATTTCTTGACAATAAAGTAACTGGATACTTTGAGGCTCTTGGGCTTATTTAAAAGCAATCGCAACATTCTCTCATTTACTGCGCTGCCCAGATTTCTGAAAACCGAATGTTTCTTACTCTCGTAAGATGCATACACGGCATCGAAGCCCTTGTTTAGCTTATCAATCAGCTTGAGACATTCGCTCGGAGGAGTTTGACCATCATCATCAAGGCACACAACTAAATCTCCGGAAACATACTGAAAACCGGCCATTAACGCTGCATGTTGACCAAAGTTCTTAGCAAGATTCACCGCCACAATGTTCTTGTGCTTGACTACTATGTCTTTTATTTTATTTAATGTATTATCAGGAGATCCGTCATTTACCAAAACAACCTCATAATCGTAAGAAGTTTTTTGGACTGTTGCGACTATTTCATCAACTACATCAGAAATTGTATTTTCTGAGCGGTAGCACGGAATCACAAACGAGATTTTCTCTTTATGCACTGATATTCTCCCTTCCTCATTAACCGGTATAGAACTCGCACAGGGAATTTACTATATGTTCTCTGTCTGTGTTTGTCAGCCCATAATATAGCGGCAGACGTAAAAGCCGCTCGCTTTCTGCTGTTGTGTATATATCTTCGCCGTGGAAAACGGAATATTTTTCCCCTGCGACCGCAGTATGGAGCGGGATATAGTGAAAAACCGAATAAACGCCCTTTTCCTTTAAATGGCTTATGAGCTTAGTACGAACTGCAAGGTTTTCTGCTTTTATGTAAAACATATGCGCATTATGCTCTAAGTGGCTCGGTATGTGAGGAAGCTCCAGAACGCCTTTTTTCTTTAGGAAAGTCAGAGCTTCATTGTAGTAATTCCAGCTAGCCATTCTGTCCTTCATGATTGAATCGGCGAGTTCAAGCTGTGCAAGCAGGTATGCCGCATTAAGCTCACTGGGAAGATAGCTTGAACCAAAATCTACCCATGAGTACTTGTCAATTTCACCTCTGAAGAACTTACTGCGATTTGTTCCCTTTTCCCGAATAATTTCAGCACGCTCGACGTGTTCTTTGCCTGTCATTACCAGTGCTCCGCCTTCACCGCAGGAAATATTTTTTGTCTCGTGAAAGCTAAAGCAGCCGAAATCACCCAGCACCCCGCAATTTTTTCCTTTATATTTTGAAGTTAAGGCTTGTGCGGCATCTTCAATGACGAATAGGTTATGCTTTTTTGCAATATCGTTAATAGTG
Organism: Oscillospiraceae bacterium; assembly: GCA_009786445.1. Taxonomy (GTDB): domain Bacteria; phylum Bacillota; class Clostridia; order Oscillospirales; family Oscillospiraceae; genus WRMH01. The sequence goes on from WQTE01000075.1 coordinate 5,209, forward strand.
TCCATTTCGCATGAAACTCCGGCATAATGAACAGGAACGACCGCTTTTGTTTTATTTGTGATAGCCGCTTCGATGAGGTTTTCATCCATGTTCATCGTATCGGGTCTGATGTCAACCAAAATAATTTTTGCACCGCGCAGTACGAACGCATTTGCAGTTGATACAAATGTGTATGATGGCATTATCACTTCATCCCCTTGCTCTATGTCGCAAAGAATCGCTGCCATATCCAGTGCATGTGTGCAAGATGTTGTGAGCAAAGTTTTTTCGCCGCCTATTTTTTCGTCAAACCACGCACTGCATTTCGCCGTGAATTCCCCGTCACCGCTGATTTTCCTGTATGCTATGGCCTTTTCGATATATTCTAACTCTTTTCCGACAAATGGCGGTATGTTGAATGGTATCATAAAAATCCTACTTAATTTTTTTCTTATTGCCTACTTTATACGATTACTCAGCCTTTTGTCAAGTTTCTCTGCAAGAGACTTATTTGACAAACATAGTAAAAAATTGTAAACTTAAGCGAAATCGAATTTCATGTCATGAAAGGGCAATGGAGTGAAAATTGTAGATGCAACTTGGGAAAAGCGCAATCTTGGTGTTCTCGCCAAAGAGGTCACTCTCGACATCGGCGACACAGTCAGCGACCTAGAGCAGCTTAATAGACTTAACTCTGAATATACTGTTATCAGAGTTCCCGCAGGTAGCGTTGAGCTAATGTTCAAACTGGAGGATATGGGATATCGATTTATCGAAACTATAATAAATATACAGCATAATCATAAAGACATTGGCTCTACGCTTGACCGCATAACAAAGAGGATTGCTGATAGCATAACCTATTTTGAAATGAACGAAACCGAGCTTAGTGAGCTGTGGCAGGAACTTAGGGGCGGCATTTTTTATACAGACAGAATCTCACTTGACCCTGCATTTTCTGTGGATAAAGCTGCGGAGCGGTATATCGGCTGGATGAGCGACTTGTTATCACAGGGCGGCAAGGTCTTGGGGTGTATCTTCAAAGATGATATATTCGGCTACTTCACAAGCAAAATCGATGCAGGTAACGTAAACCGTGTTGACAACATAGGAATTTACAAAAATTACGAAAACGCAGGGCTTGGGGTGGCATTGGTAAACGCATCAATTCGATATGCGCAAAATGAAGGGGCCAAAATGACAGTTTCGAGCATTTCATCGAATAATATGCCGGCACTTAAAGCGAACTTGGCGGCAGGTTACAGTGTCACGTCGGCACAATATATCTACATCAGACATACTTCCGGGGAGGACTAGATTTTGAACTTAGAAAAATACAACAACGCATTTACCACTTCACTTGACATAACGGACGATTTGCTCGGTGAGCAGCTGGTGTACCAGTCCATACAAGCTTGGGATTCGGTAGGTCACATGACACTCATAGCGGCAATTGAAGATGCCTTTGATATCATGATGGATACCGAGGATATTATAGATTTGTCCTCATACGAAAAGGGCAAGGAGATTATGAAGAAGTACGAAATCGAAATGTAGGGGACTTAACCATGCTGCTAAAGGGAAAAATTGCACTTGTAACGGGTTCCGGTCATGGGATTGGCAGAGCTACGGCAATGATGTTCGCTCAAAACGGTGCAGTTGTTTATGCAAATGACATTGACCAAGGTAGTCTTGATGACTTAGCAGGAGATACCTTTATACCGCTGTACTTTGATGTGGCCGACACACAAGCCTCCAAAGCTGCAATAATGCGTATCAAAAAAGAGCAAGGATGCCTTGACTGTCTGGTCAACAACGCAGGGATTATGCAAACTGCGCTTATTGGCATGGCAGATTTAAGTGCTGCTCGAAGAATGTTTGACATCAACGTGTTTGCCGTTATGGATTTATTGCAGATAGCAGCGCGAATAATGATGAAACAAAAATCCGGTTCTATTATTAACTTTGCGAGTGTAGTCGGTGTCAGCGGTCATGCGGGTCAGCTCGCATATTCCGCCTCAAAAGGAGCAGTCATTGCTCTTACAAAATCCGCTGCAAAGGAGCTCGCGCCGCACAATATACGTGTAAATGCCGTTGCACCAGGCATGGTAGATACAGACCTACTTCATACACTTAGCGATGAGAGCATTAAAGAAAGCGTGACACTTATCGGCATGAATAGGCTCGGAAAACCTGACGACATTGCAAAAACCTGCTTGTTTCTTGCCTCGGAATTGTCCGATTATGTCACAGGTCAGATAATCGGCGTTGACGGAAGCACCGTTATGTAAGGGTAAAGCTGCGCACAGCTCGAATGACTCTGATTTTCATGGGGAGTAGCGTATGAGCAAGTTTTATTATAAAACACATAACTTGGAGTTTGATATAAGCGAGTTTATAGAGCATACCGAAGAGTGTCCCATTTGCAAGTGTAGTGACCGCACTGTAACAACACGCTTATCAAGCACACCTTTTGCTTACTATCATTGTAATAATTGCAGCGGTGTATCGGCATCACACTACCTGACAGAGGCTGCCTCGAAAAGATTATTTGAGTCATACTATCTGAAACATAAGCTCCATAGGGAAAGCCAAGGTGTAACCCATCACAATGTAGCTTTGCTTGCCGCACACATTAGTTCTTATCTTTCTTTTGGGAAGTCACATATATACATTCTTGATTTTGGTGGCGGCTCAGGCTTGATATCGTATGAAATTGCATTAATTCTGCTTAAAAAAGGGATGGCGCAAAAAGTTGACATACATATCGTTGACATCAACGATGAGCAAGTTGTCGCGTGTGATAACGACAACATCACTATAAACAAATATGCCGCTTTGGGGGATATCTTGCAGTTACGTGAGCATGGAAAGTATGATTTGGTCATTGCAAGCGCAGTTCTTGAGCATGTATACTTTGCGCATGATTTAATAGCTGAGCTTTTTCGCTCCATCTGTATAAACGGCTATATCTACATAAGAACCCCCTACTTGATTCCGTTATATAAATTTCTTAAAAGATTCGGAGTAGAGATAGATTTGCAGTTTCCTGACCATGTCCATGATTTTTCAAAAGCATTTTTTGAAAAACTTCCCGGAACCATGAAGTGTGAATCCTTAGAAATCATAGCTTCTCGCCCTTCTCTCTTTGAAAATTCATTTAGAAAGCATTTTATGAATGCTCTGATTTCGCGCATAATCAGATTTCCGTACCATTTTAATCACCGCTACCCATTTGTTGGGAGTTGGGAAGTAGTTTACAAAAATACCGGGTCTGCATAAAAGGTGAGTGACATCTATGTTTTTAGGCATTGAAAATATAAATCCGAGCAAAGTTGCCGCCATTGACGAAAATGGTTTACAGCTCACTTACGGAGAGCTTTGTGATGCTGCGCGCGAGATTTCTGCTGCTGCAAAAGAGCGTACTCTTGTATTTGCTTTGTGTGAGAATACTATCGGGTCTCTTGTTGGTTACGTCTCGTTTATCTCAAGCGGTGTCGTGCCTTTACTGCTCGACAGCAATATGCCCGAAGAGCATATAGACTGCTTAGTAAACACTTACAACCCCTCCTATATTTGGACTCATGAGAGCCGCGATTTTTCAAAATTCCGCAAGGTTTTTTCCGGATGGGGGCATAATCTTTACGCCACAGACTTGAAACCTTTTTCACTCCATGATGAGCTTGCATTGCTTGTCACAACATCAGGCTCCACAGGCAGCCCTAAGCTGGTTCGCCAAAGCTTCAAGAACATTGAAAGCAACACAAAAAGCATCTGTGAATATCTTGAGATAGACAGCACAGAGCGCCCTGTAACAACACTGCCTATGCAATATGTTTACGGGACATCAATTATAAACAGCCACCTCAAAAAGGGCGCAACAATACTGCTCACGACAAAAGGCATTATGCAAAAGGAATTTTGGGAATTTTTCAAGGAGCAAAAAGCGACCTCAATCGCAGGAGTGCCATACACCTATGAGATACTGAAAAAACTGCGTTTTACAAACATGAAACTGCCCTCGCTCAAAACAATGACACAGGCAGGCGGCAAGCTCCTCCCGGAGCTGCACAAAGAATTTGCGCAGTACGCATCAGAAAATGATGTAAATTTCGTAATCATGTATGGTGCTGCTGAAGCAACGGCCAGAATGGGCTATCTGCCGCCGAAGATGTCACTGGAAAAATACGGCTCAATGGGTATTGCGATACCGGGAGGTCGATTTGAGCTGATTGATGAATCCGGCGATGTAATCAGGGAATACGGCATGAGGGGAGAGCTTGTATATTACGGAGAGAACGTCACTCTTGGGTATGCCGAAAACGGAGAAGACCTCAAAAAGGGCGATGAACGCTCGGGTCGCCTTGAAACCGGAGATATGGCTACACTGGACAGCGATGGTTACTACACAATAGTTGGCAGGAAAAAACGCTTTTTAAAGATATTCGGCAACAGAGTTGGACTTGATGAAACAGAGCGTTTGATCAAATCACGATTTTCAGGCATTGAGTGCGCATGTTGCGGTGTTGATGACAAGATGTATATATTTATTACAGATGCATCGCTAAAAAGCGACATACTCGGGCATATCAGCGATGCAACGTCGCTCAATGTACAAGCGTTTTGCATCAAGGTAATTGACGAAATACCAAAAAACGACTCCGGAAAAACCCAATATTCAAAACTGGAAGAATATTATGATTAGTTATGACGATTTCTACGCTATTGCGCCGTTCTCTTTGGGTAAGTCTGAAAAAAAGCATATGCTGACTCAGCGGCTTTTGGATTTGACGAACCTGCACATTGAGGCTTGTCCACAGTACGCCGATATGATGAGAGGAATTGGCTTTAGTCCTTCGGATTGCAAAAGTTATTTTGACATACCTTTTTTGCCTGTGAGTTTGTTTAAAGACTTAGAGCTATTGAGTGTTGAAAAAAACGATGTAGTCAAGACAATGACTTCATCGGGAACAACAGGGCAGGCAGTGTCGAAAATCTACCTCAATAAGGCAACTGCCGCAAACCAGCAGAAAACGCTCGCCAAGATTGTCTCTGATTTTACCGGCGCCTCTCGTATGCCTATGATTATCATTGACAGCCCTTCTGTTTTAAAAGACAGGAGTATGTTTTCGGCAAGAGGTGCAGGCATCCTCGGCTTTTCTATTTTCGGGACGGACAGGATATATGCGCTGGATGAAAATATGGAGCTTGATATACCTGCTATTGAAAATTTTCTCAGTAAACACAAGGGAAAAAACATACTGCTTTTCGGATTTACTTCCATAGTTTGGCAGCATTTTTATTTGGAGCTTAAAAGAAAAGAGCACAAGCTTGATTTAAGCGATGGCATTTTGATTCATGGCGGTGGTTGGAAAAAATTGATAAATCAAGCTGTTTCAAAAGCCGAGTATAAAAATCTGCTGAGAGATTTATGCGGGCTTTCAAATATACACGACTACTATGGTATGGTCGAGCAAACAGGTTGTATTTACGTGGAATGCGAGCACGGTCACTTGCACGCAAGCGTGTTTTCAGATATAATAATGCGGCGCCATATTGATTTTTCGCCGTGCGATTTTGGTCAGTCCGGCATAGTTCAGGTGGTCTCTGTGATTGCGGAATCGTATCCGGGTCATTCCCTGCTCACAGAGGATGAGGGCGTTATCTTAGGCGAAGATACTTGCCCATGCGGTCGCCTTGGCAAATTCTTCCATATCAGCGGAAGGCTAAAACAGGCAGAGATACGAGGATGCAGTGATACTTATGAAGGTATTAGGTAACTTTGATGATGCGGTCAGCGCACCCGCTATGGCTCCTTTTGAGCAAAATGTTCTGGAGTTTTTTAATGCTTTGTCAAAAAAGCTGACTAAGGTACGTAAGTACTCGGATGTGGCGACATTTGGCTTTTGGTGCAGAAAAGCATCACTTCTGAGCGAAAAGGCAAATTACAGCGATTTAGGCTCAAGAATCGGCAGAGGCATAGTTTTTCACTCGACGCCGTCAAATGTGCCTGTAAATTTTGCTTTTAGTTTTGCCGCCGGGCTGCTCTCGGGCAATGCAAATATAGTCCGTCTGCCGGGCAAAGATTTCGAGCAGGTTTCAATAATAACTGAGGCTATAGCCGAGCTTCTTGCAGATAAATATGAATTTCTCGCGCCTTATATTTACTTTGTAAAGTATCCTCCCGACAGGATGCTGCATGACCGATTTTCTTCTGTCTGTGATGTGCGTGTGATTTGGGGCGGCGATAACACTATAAGGGAACTGCGGGAGTCTCCGCTCAAGCCGAGAGCAACAGAGTTAACATTTGCCGACAGGTATTCGATTGCTGTGATAGACAGCGATGAGTACCTGAAAGCTACTGATAAAGCTGCGATAGCTCTGGACTTCTATAATGACACGTACTTTTCCGACCAAAATGCTTGCACTGCTCCAAGGATAGTATTTTGGCTCGGCAGCCAAAAGGAAGCGGCAAAAAAGGCTTTTTGGGAAAATGTCCGCATTCTTAGTGAGGAAAAATACGATCTCGCACCGGTTCAATCTGTGGGAAAACTGGCTGCTTTCTACAAGGCCGCAGCGAATATGCCTGTGCAGTTTATTGATTCGGAGAGTTTTTTTGTAACTCGGGTGCATCTTTTGGAGCTGACCGAAGATGTCGTGCAATATATTTTCAGCAGCGGTTTTTTCTTTGAGCACGACATAGATTCTCTTGAGGGTCTCTTGCCCGTCTGCGGTGAGCGTTTGCAAACCCTGACGTACTACGGCTTAACTCGGGATGATATCGAGAAGTTTATCAAAACATATAGACCGAAAGGCATAGACCGCGCCGTGCCTTTGGGCAAGTCAATGGACTTTTCGCTTATTTGGGACGGACATGACCTAATACGCAGCATGACTAGGGTTATATATGGAATCTAAACTCAAGGATTACTGTACACAGGTCGCCAAAAATGGATAATTTATTCCGCTTTTTTGCGAGCCAGAGAGCATTGCGCCACTGCTCTCGCAAAAAAGACTCCACAAATCATCCACTTTTGGC
>WQTE01000076.1 GCA_009786445.1 Oscillospiraceae bacterium
AAACCTCTGGTACTAAAGTTGTTCTTGATTCTCTTAGTAAACTAAAATATGTCAGCTAATATTTCTTCATGGAAAAACCCAGAACAACTTGACACCGTCCGCAAACACCAAAATTTGACGAACACGGCTTAAATATGATACAATCAGCGGCGATAAAAAGAGATGCCCCAGAGGTTTTTAGGTTGTGAAAAAAAAGACACGCAATATAATAATATTTTCCCTGTTTGCCCTGATAATTCTGGTGCTGCCTGCGCCTTTTCTATTAGGTGATTTTGGGGTGCCCGACCCTGAGAGTGGTAGCGACTATAACGAGTACACTAATAATGGTGAAATTTCAGACGGCGATGATTTACCCGCTTTAAACGGCGAAACTTACTACATTTACGAAAACGACGATTTTGGGACTGAGTTTCGGGCTGTTTGGGTTACTACCGTATTTAATCTGGATTTCCCCTCGCGGCAAGACCTCACAGCGGAAGAGATGAAGCGGGAAATAGACTCCATAGTTGCGCACACGGCGTATATGGGGTTAAATGCCATTATTTTTCAGGTACGCCCCATGGGAGATGCGTTTTATGCCTCCGATATTTTTCCGTGGAGTCAATGGCTTATAGGCACTCAGGGCGAAGGTATACCCGACTTTGACCCCTTGCAGTATTTTATTGAGGCAAGCCACGCCAAAGACATTGAGCTTCACGCATGGCTCAACCCTTATCGCATTATACACACGGCACTCAATTCATCAGACCCTAACACGCTTGCTCCGGATAATCCTGTCAGGTTAAATCCTCATCTCGCTGTACCATGGTCAACATCAGGTGGAAACCGCGGACTGTTTCTCGACCCCGGTTTGCCTGAAGCAAGGCAGCTTATTTTAGATGGAATAGAAGAAATTGTTTTAAACTACGATATTGACGGTATCCACTTCGATGATTATTTCTACCCCGGGCCTTACTTTGACGATGCTGAATCTTTCGCTCGCTATGGTGGGGATATGGAGCTTGGAGACTGGCGGCGCGAGAACGTAAATACTCTTATCCGTGATATTCAGTCATTGATTCATGGTATAAATCAGCAGCAGGACAGAAATGTCCGCTGGGGTATCTCGCCGACTGCGATTTGGAAAAATGAAACTACTGACCCGCTCGGTAAACCGACTACGCGCGGTATGGAGTCATACTACTATCTTTATGCCGATACCCGCCTATGGGTTACAGAAGGTTGGGTTGACTATATCATGCCGCAGATTTATTGGTATATAGGCTTTGAGATAGCGAATTTTGAGCCTGTACTTAACTGGTGGATTGACCTTTGCCGCGGCACTGATGTAAACCTCTATATCGGTCTTGCAGCGTGGAGAGAGGTAGAAGGTCATCAAGGCTCTGCTTGGGACGGTGAAATATTACGGCAGCTAAATATGATGGCACAGTCTGATGTGGTTGGCGGCAGTGCATTTTTCCGCTATGCCTTTATGACGGGTGCGTTTGGTTCTACGCTGCGGGAATATTTTACTGCGCGAGATGCAGGGCTGCGAGAGCCGTTATTTTTACTTGAACATCTTTCTGTCGGCAAGCCGGAGCGCAACGTTACCATAACGGGTACCGGTGCGACTGCTGCGGGCTTTAACATGCTGGGCACGAGTATTCCGAGCTTGCCTCTTTACCTTAACGGTCAGCCGGTCACAAATCGCACCGCTGAGGGTTTCTTTTTTGTCCATGTTTCGCTTGAAACCGGTGCAAATGTATTCACTTTCAGTCAAGAGGGGCAAGATGATGTTGTGCGCACTATCACTAGAAATCCCCCCATCCCGAGAGATGACCCGCCTGCGCCCCCTGTCACCATAACCGATGTCACCACTCCACGGTACGCCCGTGTAATTCGCGATGATGCGTGGGTGTTTCCGACTCATTCCACAAGTGGTGGCAGTGACTGGATGCTGGCGCGAGACCAGGTTGACCGTGTTATAGGGGAATCGAGCAATGGATTTGTCAGGCTTTCAAGCGGTGTGTGGGTCAGAGATAATGCTGTGTCTATTCGCACAGAGAGCGATTTCATCGCAAATGTATTGACCGCAGGGGTTTATGAGGGCGGAACTTATTACGATATTATCACGTGGCAAGCAGAGGAAAATGTTGCCATCGTTCCGTCTTTTGATGGCAGTGTTCTGACTGTGCGTTTTGGTATGCACACCGAGCCTCCGCCTCTGTCGCTTCCCGAGGATTTGTCCGAAACGATGTTTGAGCGTGTTCACAGCGGCACCAGAAATCATGTTCCGTATTTTGAATTTACCATCAGAGATGATGTGCGCTTTGAGGGGCAGTTTGTGAGTTTTGAAGATGGTGAGCTCCGTCTTTATCTCAAGCACAGAAAGTCGCTCAGCGACGGAGATTATCCTCTTGAGAACATTACTATTCTACTCGACCCCGGGCATGGCGGCGACCAGCCGGGCGCTGTCGGTCCTTTGGGTGGTGAAATGCCCGAAAGTTACCTTGTTCTCATCCATGCCGAGTTGCTTGCTGAGCGACTTCGTGCTCTCGGAGCAACAGTTTATCTTACTCGTGAAACTGATGTTGATATCAGCTTGCAAGACCGTGTTAATATGAGTCGTGATTTGCGCCCTGATTTGTTTATTTCCCTGCATATCAACAGTGTTGCCGAGACGACTAATTCCGAGAACATACGTGGATTCACAGTCTGGTATCGCAATCCTAATGCCGTTGCTTTTTCCGAGCTGACTTTAGACCTCATGTATGACATAATCCCTCATACCAACCGTTATCGTCAAATCAACCACGCTAACTTTTTTGTCTGCCGCCCTTCATGGGTGCCGTCTGTCCTATTTGAGGCCGGCTTCATTGTAAATCTTGAGGATTTCGTCTGGTTGCTTGACCCTGTAGAGCAGGTCAGAATGGCTGATGCAACTGTTGATGTCATTTTGGCGTATTTCGGTGAGTGAGATGCCGTTGTTCTCCGCAAACAGCACATAATTTGGCACTCCTATTCTCATCATTTATGTCTAGCATTTTTAGGAAATATAGTGTATTATGGTTAATACTTTACAAATAACAACTGCTTCAGGAGAGCCAATGGATAAAATCGTATACTTAGATAATGCTGCGACCACAAGGATTTCAAAGAGGGCGATAGATGCTATGATGCCTTTTCTCACAGAGGATTACGGCAATCCATCTTCGCTTTATTCGCTCGGTCAAAAGTCCAAAGTTGCACTTGAAAACGCCAGAAAAACAGTTGCCGAGGTTCTTGGGTCACGCCCTGATGAAGTGTATTTTACAGGTAGCGGCACTGAGTCTATCAACTGGGCGATAAAATCCGCAATTAAGTTAAAGCAAGATAAAGGCAAGCATATCATTTCTTCAAATATTGAACATCCTGCCGTCAAAAATACCTTGAAATATTTGGGTGATAACGGTTATGATATAACATATCTTGAGAGTGATAAGCATGGACAAATTTCTCTCGATGCGCTTCGCAGCTCACTGCGCAGTGACACCGTGCTTATATCCGTTATGACGGCAAACAATGAGATTGGTACAATTTTGCCGATTGCCGAGATTGGTAAACTCGCTCGTGAGCGAGAGGTGCTGTTTCACACTGATGCTGTTCAAGCTGTTGGCCATATTCCTACCGATGTAAATGAACTCAATGTTGATCTGCTCTCATTTTCGGGGCATAAGCTCGGTGGTATTAAGGGTGTAGGTGCACTCTATGTGAAAAAAGGGTTACTGCTTCAGCCACTTATTCACGGCGGCGGTCAGGAGCGCGGCAAGCGCAGTGGAACAGAGAATATTCCCGGTATTGTATCACTCGCCGCTGCTCTTGAAGATGCTGTAGGTCATATGCCTCTGAGAGAAGTCACAAGGCTCAGAGATAAGCTTATCAGCGGCGTTTTGAAAATCCCTCGCACACACCTCACGGGCGACCCCATAAACAGGCTTCCCGGTATCGCTTCTTTTGTGTTTGAGTGCATAGAGGGTGAGTCTCTACTCCTTTTACTCAACCAGCACGGGATTTGTGCTTCTTCCGGCTCGGCTTGTTCTTCGGATTCGCTTGACCCTTCACACGTGCTCTTGGCTCTTGGTCTTTCGCATGAGACGGCGCACGGTTCGCTCAGGTTGTCGCTTAGTGTTGACAACACAGATGAGGACATAGACTTTACGCTTGAGAAACTTCCTGGGATTGTTGAGAAACTACGCATGATGTCACCGCTTTGGAACGGATGATAATGCGCGGACAGGGTGGGGATATTTAAAATATTTTATGGCTTTTAGGCGCTAGTCGGCCTTCCTACTTTGTACCACCGCTTTATCGCTAGCTCGCGATGTGTGTCGAGGCCTCGTGGCGCTGAGCCATAAAAAATTTTAAACACCCCCACCCCGTCTGCAAACACGAAATGATACAAGGAGATTTTTATATGTACTCTGAAAAAGTTATGGAACATTTTACCAATCCCCGTAATGTTGGGAATATGCCCGATGCTGATGCTGTTGGTGAGGTTGGTAATGCCAAATGCGGCGATATTATGAAGATTTTCTTGAAGGTGGATAACGATGTTATAACGGATGTTCGCTTTCAGACTTTCGGTTGCGGTGCGGCTGTCGCTACGTCTTCTATAGCAACCGAAATGGTCAAAGGTAAAACCATCAGTGATGCGCTCAGCATCACAAACAAGGCTGTTGCCGATGCGCTTGATGGGTTGCCGTCTGCGAAAATGCACTGCTCGGTGCTTGCCGAGCAGGCTATCAAGGCTGCAATTACTGATTATTATGAAAAACAAGGCATTGACCCGACATCGCATGTCGGGTGTGATATGCAGTGCGAAGGCTGCGGCGGCTCGCACTAAACGATTGCGGACGATAGGCGGAAAGGATTATGACGCATGACTATTCGGGAAGTTCAAGAAAAAATCATTAATTTGAAAAAGCAAAGAGATATTTGTATTTTGGCGCACAGCTATCAAGCGCGCGAGATACTTGAAATTGCGGACTATACAGGTGACTCTTATCAGCTCAGCGTTTCAGCCACTAAGACAAACAGCAAAACCGTCCTCATGTGCGGTGTGCGTTTTATGGCCGAAACGGTCAAAATTTTATCGCCTGAAAAGACCGTGCTTCTCGCGCACCCCGAAGCCGGGTGTCCTATGGCAGAGCAGATGGACAAAGAACTAATCGGAGCGGTCAAAAAGCAACATCCGGACTATACAGTTGTTGCATATATCAACACCACTGCGGAGCTTAAGACCATTTGTGATGTTTGTGTCACTTCCTCATCTGCCGTTAAGATAGTCGAAAAAATCCAAAACGACAACATCTTATTCTTGCCGGATTGTAACCTCGGTGCATATGTAGCCGCACAAGTCCCGGGTAAAAATGTGAAACTGCTTCAAGGCGGCTGCCCGATTCATGCTGTTGTTGATACCGAAGATGTGAGAAAAGCGAAGGAGCGCTATCCTAACGCGCTTTTGCTTATTCACCCTGAATGTGTACCCGAGGTTGTGAAACACGCCGACTATGTTGGCTCAACTTCCGGGATAATGAACTTCGCAAAGGAGTCTGATGCCAAAGAGTTTCTCATAGGCACAGAGATGAGCATAGCCGAGCACTTGCAATATCAATGTCCCGATAAGCGTTTCTATTCGTTATCGCAGAAGCTCCTATGCCCGAATATGAAAATCACGACATTGGTTGATGTCCTTAACTGCGTAGAGAGTGATGGCGGTGAGGAAATTGTTTTAGATGACGTGACAATTTCCGAGGCTAAGCGGTGCATAGATATGATGATAGAGCTTGGGGGTTAGTTTTGAGTAAGGCGCTGATTGCCATGAGCGGCGGTGTCGATAGTTCTGTTGCTGCTTTTTTGATGAAACAGCGAGGGTATGACTGCACCGGCGTTACCATGAAGCTCTTTAATAGCGACGATATTTTTGATGATATAGTAGCTCGCGAGAACACCTGCTGCTCGCTCAGCGACGTAGAGGATGCAAGAAGTGTTGCGTTCTCTCTTGGTATGCCTTTCTACGTTTTTAATTTTTCACATGATTTTAAAGAGCAAGTCATAGAGCGTTTTATCGGCGCATACAAGAGCGGTGCAACGCCCAACCCCTGCATTGACTGCAACCGCTACATGAAGTTTGACAAGCTCTTTTTAAGAGCAAAGGTTCTAGATATTGACTATGTTGTTTCTGGGCACTATGCGGTTATTGAGCAAAATGAGAAAACAGGTCGCTATCTCTTGAAAAAAGCAGCAGATGTGGCAAAGGATCAAAGCTATGTGCTCTATTCCATGACTCAAGAGCAACTGGCGCACACTTTATTTCCGCTCGGCACCCTCAGCAAGTCTGAGGTGAGGGAAATTGCCGAATCACAAGGGTTTCTTAACGCAAAGAAAAGAGATAGCCAGGATATTTGTTTTGTTCCCGATGGCGATTACTCAAATTTTATCGAAAATTATTCCGGCGAGTCTTTTGAGCCCGGTAATTTCGTGGATTTAGAAGGCAATGTTCTCGGCAGACATAGCGGTATTGCCCGTTACACCATCGGGCAGCGCAAAGGCTTGGGGCTTAGCTTCCCGAGACCTATGTACGTGAAATCTATAAATCCTGCTGAAAATGCTATTGAGCTTTGTGAGAACAGCAAACTCTTTTCCGTATCGGTCAACGCTGTAGATTTTAATTGGATTTCATGTGACAAGATAGATTCGCCTATTCGTGTGAAAGCTAAAATTCGTTACAATCATAAGGAAGATTATGCCACAGTGACTCAGACGGCTGAAAGCTCTGCACAAATTGAGTTTGACACCCCGCAACGCGCCATCGCCAAGGGGCAGGCTGTTGTACTCTATGATGGCGATGTTGTTGTCGGCGGCGGTACTATTGCTTAGCAGTTCAGTTTTCAGCGGAGAGTATTTTTGTCCTACTTGAAGCATTCACCTTTTTATGTTAAACTAGTACAAATAGCATAAACTAAGGAATACAAGGAAGGTGAGGTCTGTCTGCTTTGATTTATTTCATAAATAAATACATATTTGGCGGGGCAAACAAAACCATAGCAGCACCTTACATCTTATTTGCCCTTTTGGCTTACACTATCGGCACAACAGTATATTATGTTTTACTATTTGATGGGCATTACTTATTTGTGCGGAGTATGATGAATATTGCTTTGCTGATATCATTTATCACACTCGAAAGAAGTTCTCTCAAAAAGGAGGTTTCATCATTTTTATCTCCTGTTGTAATGATGTCGATAATGGCTTTTGGATTTGTGTATTTTGATGGTGATTTCCTTGTTTACACATTTGCTTTTGCCGGTGCACTGTTTTCCCTTTCATATATGAACCCGAAAGGACTTGCAATATACATTATTTTCGTCAGTGTATTGCAGGGCTTTTTTCTATTCGTACTTAATCAAAACATAATGGGAGCCAGTTTCACCATGGGTCAAAATTACGCTGGTTTTATTATTACTTTGGGGCTTAACATTGTAATCTATGTTTTTTGCAAGAAGTTTATTAAACTTTCCCGTGCGAAGGAAATGTTTCTTTCAAACATGAGTCACGAAATGCGGACACCTCTAAATGCTATTCTCGGTTTTTCCGAATTATCTTTGGAAACCGAGAATTTGAGCGAATATCTCCATTCTAATCTTTTCAATATAAGAGCCGCAGGAATGACACTGCTCAGTCTAATCAGCGATTTGTTGGATATTTCAAAAATAGAAACCGGAATGTTTTCACTTATACCCGGCGAATACAACACAGCGGCAATGATAAGCGCCGCAACAACACAGAATATCCTGCACAGGGGAGATAAACCTATCAAGTTCAATATAACCATAGATGATAATTTTCCTGCAAAACTTTTTGGGGATGAGTTAAAAATAAGGCAAGTTTTGAACAATCTCCTGTCCAATGCATTTAAGTACACAGAGAAAGGGACTGTGGATTTATCTATCAGTTCCACCATCGAACACGATTCTGCTTGGGTGACCGTAGAGGTCAGCGACACGGGGAGAGGCGTACGTGATGAGGAACTCATGAGCATTTTCGATGATTTTGTGCAAGTGGATATATCCACCAGTCGCAATATAATGGGAACCGGACTCGGGTTGTCCATTGCACGAAGATTAGTCAGAATGATGGACGGCGATATAGTGGTAGCCAGCGAATACGGGGAGGGAAGTGTTTTTACCGCACGATTCCGTCAACAGGTCGTATCAGATGATGTTATTAGTCCGGAAGTGATTGATTCTCTCAAAAATCTCCGTTACTCCGAGCAAAGGCGCATTATGACAGAAAATATGCCTCTATTGAGCCTACCTTATGCTCATGTACTGGTTGTTGACGATGTTCCTACAAATCTTATGGTTGCTGCTAGTCTCCTAAAGCGATATAACATCAGTGTTTACTGTGTCAGCAGCGGTCCCGATGCCATCGAAGTTGTAAAAAAAGCAACTGTGCGCTTCAATGCTATTTTCATGGATCACTTGATGCCCGATATGGATGGTATTGAAGCCACTCGCCTGATACGGGAAATTGATTCAGATTATGCAAGAACCGTGCCTATTATCGCATTTACGGCAGATGCTATTGCCGGTAACGAGAAAATGTTCTTAAGCAGTGATTTTCAGGGTTTTATCACTAAACCTGTTGATTTGTCTCATTTAGATACCATAGTCAGGGACTGGATTTGGGACGAGAGCAAAGAAAATGATGAGGCGGCAAGTGATATCAAAGACGAGCCTCCCGCAAATATTGAAAAACCTGCACAAGTTTCTCTTCCGGATTTCCACGTTGAAGGTATTGATTTTCATAGCGGTTTGGAACGTTATGGCGGCGATGTCGGCATCTATTTTACCGTCATGCGCAGTTTTGCAAAAAATATTCCTCAAGTCCTCGAAAAAACAGAAGCTGTAACTGAGACTGATTTATTGAACTATACTACCGCTGTTCATGGCATAAAAAGCTCCTGTTACAGTATTTGTGCAGACGACACAGCCGCTCTGGCAGAGGCACTGGAAATTGCCGGAAAAGCAGAAGATTTTGATTTTATTGTCTCTCACAATGCAGCTTTTGCAGAAAATGTACGCAGTCTTTTATCGGACATTGACAAAATTATTACAAAAATACAGTCACAAACAGCTAAGCGAAAAGATCAGAAGGCAGCGCCTGATAGCCTGCTATTCAGCAGACTGGCTGATGCTTGTAACAATAGAAATGTGAATGAAATTGAAGAAATCATAAAAGAGCTTGACTCTTTTGTTTACGAGTCCGGCGGTGACCTTGTGCATTGGATCAAAGAAATGGCGGATGAGATGAACTATTCTGAAATCGCGGAGAGGCTCGAAAACCTTTCAGAGTAATTTCATCATTTTCAGCTTGGTCTTCACTGTAAGCATAAAAAGTTACAATACAGACCAAGCCAAAAGTGGATGATTTATGGAGTCTTTTTTGCGAGAGCAGTGGCGCAATGCTCTCTGGCTCGCAAAAAAGCGGAATAAATTATCCATTTTTGGCGACATGTGTACAGCAACCATAAAAAATTATCTGCTACAATATATTGTGGATAAGATTGACTTTCACACATAAAGCTGGTATTATTGGACTAGAATCACTTTAGCTTTGGAAGGTGAAAACCAGACTATTATGAAATCTAGGCTAATAAAAATATTATCTATAACTCTTATTGTAGTTGTGCTGCTTGGCATGACTGCTCTTTTTGCATCCGCAAACCCTACTCAGCCGGATGACGAGCGAGAGGCCCAATTAACTAATCCGCTTACGGGTCTTCCTATCTCGGGAAATATGGCTACCAGAAGACCACTCGCAATATCACTCGGCAATACCGCGGGTGCTCTGCCGATGAACGGTATTTCGAGAGCCGATATTGTTTATGAGGTGCCTGTCTACACTTTCTACACCCGACTCGTTGCATTATTCCAAGATATTGAGAATATGCCGCTTGTCGGCAGTATCCGTAGCGCAAGACCTTACATAGCAAGCATCTCAAGAAGCCATGATGCATTACTCGTAAGTGTCGGGCAGTGTCACTTAGCTTTGCATGATATAAACCGCTACGGCATAGCGCACATAAACTATCTGGAATCTAACCCGGGACAATCAGGGCACCGCCGTATGTTCAGCAGAAATGCCAACAGAATCCCGGGCCGCACATTGACAGCTTTAGAGCATACTGCTGTGACTTCCGGTGAACTGGCTATGCAGCATTTACCCAATTTTTTCACCAGATTGAACTATAACGTAGGCTTTAACAATTTTCTTTCTTTTGTAAGTAATGCTACTCCATCCGGCGGAAGTGTTGCAAATACTGTTACTATTAACTTCTCTTCGAGAAAAACGTCCACGTTTACGTTAAATGCCTCTGCAAGTGCTTACTATATGCATCAAACCATTCATTCATTTAACGCATATCTCGTGGATGCAAATAATGGTGTATACCCTACTTTTACAAATTTGCTGATACTCAGAACCGATATCGGGCCTTCAGTGCGCGACAGAACCTTGCTTGATGTAAGGCTGGTAGGTACCGGCACCGGGTATTTTGTAAATAGCGGACAGAAAGTTGAAATAAACTGGTTCAGAGGCAATGAGGATTCTCCATTTATATACACGCTTAATGACGGTTCTTTATTAAACCTCGGGCGCGGTATGACATATGTTGCCATTGTTCCGACAGAAGCAGATGTGAGTTTTGGAAGCGAGCTTAATTCCCCGGCTGACTCTCGCCCTGAACCACCGGTGACAGAAGATGCAGAAGATGAAAGCACAACGAACGACAACACAAGTGAAGCCGTCACAGGGGGAGGAAACACGTCCGCAGCATTACGAGCTCCCCCGAATATTGCCCATGCCCAGACACCCATAACGCAAGAGCCTGTGGTGCAAGCGCCTGAACCCCAGGAGACTCCGTTACCTCTCGGGATGCAAGCTATGCTGCAAGCACGAGCACGGCGGGAACTTGCACGCGGCTCTGCAATACACGAGCCTACCTCTCCAACGACTCCTGCGATGCAAGCAACGCCGGATATTTCCTCCAGACCTACAATGCTGGAATCTCTGCCACCTCTTACATCGTCTCCGCTACTGAGCGGCGAAAGTCCGATTGTAACTCAGACAAGCTCGCCGCTGTGGGTGTTGGTTGTAATAATAGGAGTTTTTCTCGTTTTTATTCTCGCCGCTACTGTCCCCATTTATTTCGCAGTTATCGGAATCAAGCGAAAACTAAACAAGTAATGTTCACGATAGGGTAAGCACTCCGCATTTTCCCCAATCATTATTGTCTGCGAGTTTTCAAAGAATCATGTCAAAAATACCGTTTGAGCACCGCTTAAATCGTTTGTGTGTGTTCTATTTGTTTTTGCATGAGCTAATTTTCCTCATATAACTTCTTCAGCCTATTAAAGCCTTGCGGCACATAGGTAATAGAGGATATTCTAGGACCTGAAACTCCGTACTTAGGGTTATAGCCAAAAAGGTTGATATAGCAATCCAAGTCGCTTTTTTCACGTTCCATTGCATTTAGAAGGTCAAGCATGGTTTTTGTATCATCTATAGCTCGATGGGTATTACAATAATCAATGCCAAATGCATCGGCTGCATCGCTCAACTTATGCGGATAGTCACGCCTATCTTTATAGATTGTCAGCACATCAAGCATCTTTAACTGCTTTAATATATCCGCACATTTAAATCTATTTAGAAAAAAGTACAAAAAGCACAAGTCAAACTGGGCATTATAGGCAATGAGCAGTGTCTTGGGATTGTTTATGAACTCTACAATTGATTCGCAAACATCAACCATCGGCTTTCCTTCTTGCTGCAACATTTTCTCCGTGATGCCTGTCAAGTTGGTGATTTCTTGTGGCAATTTTCTTCCGGCGGGAAGCTCTATAAGTGAGCTAAGTTCGTTTTCAACACGTTGTGAGTTCTCATCAAGGGTGACTTTCAATGCTGCAAACTCAATAATGGCATCCTTTTTGCAATCTAAGCCTGTGGTTTCTGTATCGAAAAAGACCAGTTTGTCAAAGTGTCGAAATAGCGAATTCAT
>WQTE01000077.1 GCA_009786445.1 Oscillospiraceae bacterium
GGGTCGTATTGAATACAACCAACTTTCTTAAAATACTCCAAAATACCGTCTTTTCCGCTAAGAGAACTTAAATCATCTAAATGCTGATGCCTGACAAGAAACCGCCGCGCATCTTCTTTTGATAGTTTCATTCGTTTCCTCCGCTTACCTGAAGAAGCCACAAAACAGCTTCAAGGATCATGCGCGCTCAAGCTGAGCGGCTTTTTCGTCAAATTCTTCCTGTGTCAGCACGCCTGTGTCGCAAAGCGATTTTAACATAGCAAGTTTACTTTCGTTTGTATAAGCATCGGGCAAATATAGTGCCGACTCTTTTTTCTTCATTCTATCTTTTATGTGCAAAAAGAACGAAACAATCACAAACATAATTACAAGATTCAATATAAATATAAACCAGTTGTTAATATGTATAGGCACAAACAGTCCAATCAAGAGAGTATATCCCGTGATAATCGCGACACCAATAACCGCTCCGATAGAGTACAGCTTCACATTCGCAAGTAAGTCATTATCGCTTTTTCCTCTAAAAAGGTATTTATCCAAAAAATGCATAGCGATTAAAACCATAATGACCATAATGTCTTGTCCTACCATACGATTAAGAAATATGATACCAAACTCGTCTAAACTCTCCATTGTGCCAACCATGTTAATCCAGTACAGTACCTTAGTAACTGCCAAATAGTAAAATAATAACTGCTTAAAAGAAAACCCCGCTCCTGTTGATTTTTTTGTTTTCATATGCCGAAATCCTCCCCATTGTGCTAATATGGATTATATCATACAATTTTTTTGTTTTGGTGAAATTTTTGAAATAAAACAAGTGCGAATATGCTTTTATATATTGAAAGGGTGATGATTCGTGGAAGAGTTAAGGCGAGAACTTGTTTCTTATATCAGGCGCAAGTTTAACAATCTCAACAACATAGCCGACCTTGCGGAAGATATTGTACATGATGCCTTCCTTCTGGTCAAAAATGAAGCCCAATATAACTTCGGCTACCTAGGAGCAATCTCTGTCCGGCTCGCATATCGTGAATATAAAAAGCAAAAGCGGCAAGAGACGGATTACATTGACCTGCTTGTGAGCGAAGATGATGTAGTGCAGCAGGTGATGGAGCGGGAGAGTGCGAATGAGGTTTTAGCCTCACTCGATACGCTACGGGAAATTGAGCGAAAAATACTGGTGCTGCGCTACTACGAAGACTGCTCATTTGCCGAAATAAGCCGAAAAACAGGAGTCAACTTAAACACTGTCCTGACGACACATTACCGCGCACTTGAAAAACTGCGCCCGCGACTGAGCAAGCTGACAAAGTACGGAAATCACCCCGAAGAAACCCCATATCTGAAAGGAGAAAATGAATCATGATTACACAAAAACAATGGAAAATCCAGCAACTTGCCTTGCATATGCAAAGCGCCGCAACTGCCATCGCATCCGAATCTGCACATATGTCTTCCATGCGGCAGGTTATGGCAAAGGAACATGCGATTATTGCAGAGGAAATGAGCGCAATATCAATGCGGATACTCAAAACTCTGGAGCAGAGTATATTTGGCGGTTTGCAAGATGATGAGTTTGATAATATGATGCTTCAAATGCTGAGGCGCATTGAATTTCTGACACTGAATGCTGCACTGCTGGCTTGCAAGGTAAAAGAGCACAAGGCTATGGCGGTTTTTGCAGAAGAACTGCTCAATACATCCCTTGAGCTGCAAGAGATGTATGAACAAAAGACAGAGTACCTGGATATTCCGGAAGTGTCGCCGCGAAGCACTGTGGTTACAGACTGGTTTTATATGTTCACGGCCATATCAGGCAAATATATTTGGAGAGAAAATGCACAATTTATCGCAGAAGTAATGGACTATATGCCTGAATGTGTGCAGGGCAATAGGTATATCGTAAAAGATGGCAACCGCAACATGGATATTCCGCTAATCAAACTCGGCGAAGCTACAAGCAGTACCGGAGTAGTAATTGTCACGGACTGGCAGAGTCCATCAAAGCTGTATGCAGTTTTAGCGGAGCTTAAAATACCGCACTCACTATCAAACAGCCGGGTTGGTATCAGCAAAGCAAGTACGGCGGACATACCTGTGAGAGACTGCTGGACAGCATCAGACGGAAGCGACCTGATTTTCATCGACTGGGAGAAGCTGTCGTCGTAATGCAACTTCATCTACCTGTCAGCCGTTATTTCTATACCACTTACCGACATATAACCACCTAAGAGTGAGCATCTATTGTAAGTGAAAAATTCTCCGTCTATAATGCACACATAAGACAAACGCACACAGCGACATAAAAGAAGAAAAAATAAATTTGACGATAAAAGGAGATTACAAAAATGGAAAGAACAATGACAGCTTACACTGCGGGAAACGCAATCGATAAGGAAAGCCGCCTAAAAGAGAAGATAGAAGCAATGATAAACACGATTAAGGCGAAAGTAGCAGATTTTATGACCAGACTGATAAAAGAAGAAACCGCAAGCAACTTTTCAAACAACTTTAACTTTGAGCGGCAACTGGAAGAGGCAAAAGCAAATTTAAGCAATTACTCACACCTGCAAATATTGCGATAAAGTATGCCGATAAATATTGTGTAAGTAAATTTACCGCAAAGGTAAAGAAAATCGCAAAGCAGTGGCTTGCAGAAATGAAGTTGATATGTTAGTTTAGAGGTGGGGGTTGTCCTCCACCTCTTTTCGTGAAAGGAGAAGCTATGGGCAAGTACATAAAAGCGAGTGTTTTACTACTCCTTGCTGCCATACCTGTTATTGTTGTGCTCATGCTTATATTTGGGTACGAAGACACTTCTGAAATTGACTCTAACTATTACAATGAGGTAGACGGTGGATATATAGACGATATCGGGTATGGTGATTTTGAAGCGGAGACAGA
Organism: Oscillospiraceae bacterium; assembly: GCA_009786445.1. Classification (GTDB taxonomy): domain Bacteria; phylum Bacillota; class Clostridia; order Oscillospirales; family Oscillospiraceae; genus WRMH01. The sequence continues at coordinate 2,908 of WQTE01000077.1, forward strand.
AATAGCAAACAGCAGTGACTTACAGGTTACAACTCTCACTCTGGGCGGACTGTGGTTTTCAAGTGCAATCCACAATGAGGTTGTGCGGTTTAACTCTGAAAATGAATATTATCAAATCAGGTTGTCAAGTTTTGGCGCGTATATTTACTACGACCCAATCACAGGCACCTCTGTGATTGACTATGATGCCATTGCGCGAAAAAATGTTGACATATTCGTAGATAATATGGAAACACAGATAGCTTTAGCTGACCTGTACTCATTTATCGATGCAGACGTGCAGCTAAGTCGTGAGGACTTCTTTCCAAATGTACTGGAAGCACTGGAGGCAGCCGACGGAACACTGCCGATTATCTCCCATACTTTCACTATAGAAACAATGATTTCTTCGCGCGAAATTGCAGAGCAAGTAGGAACATTCAATTTCAGTAATGTTCTTAATCAACTCAATCAGCCGACAACGTCGAGATTTGCTAATTTCGGATTGACGTGGGAATTTATCATAGACCGGGCATTACATCTTTGCGGCAATTACTTTCTGGATGAAGAAAATAACAGGGCGAATTTTATCAATAATGAATTTATCTCCGCTTTAGAAATTGCAGCGCAGCCTCACGGAGTAGATTTGGATATGATTGGCGTGGTGAGTGTTTTAGGCACAGAGTGGGAGCGCTTTCAGCAAGGGGACGTGTTGATGAATCTGTTATGGGTTAGTAGTCCCGAACAGATTCTCAGATATCAGGCCATATTGGGAGATATTGTTTTTGCAGGGATACCCACAGTCACAGGCGGAGCGCATATCATCAGACCTCAAATGGGATTAGGGATAAACGCCTATTCTCCCCATCAGGAAGCAGCGTGGAGCTTTGTGAGACGATTTCTTTTGCAGACATATAGTGATCGCTATATTCATAATGCTTTACCTATACGCATAGACTTGTTTGAAGCACTTATCGCCGAGTTGATGACAGCCGATATTCTCGAACGCGTGGCTTCCTCATCCTTGCGCTGGTCCTCGTCCTCGCGCCGGCGAGATTGGTCCGGTGCATACACACATATACACACAACCTTTATGTATGCCATAACCGAAGATGAAGCTGCGCAAATCAGGGAGATAGTAGAAAATGCAGTGCAAACAGCAAGCATTGATGGGTGTATACATAGTATAATCCATGAAGAAACAACCATATTCATCGAGACAAATCGCTCCGCAGAAGAAACCGCAAGAGTTATACAAGAACGCGTGCAGGAATTGTTGGACAGGCGGTAGCTCTCTCACCCCTGCACTTTGCGTGTCCACTTGTCGGTGACAAATCTGTCAAAGGCAGAGACAATACTCGGAAGAATGAATATAACAAGCGCCATAGCGATAAAGCACCCTCTGGCGACAAGCAGAAGAATCTCAGAAACGGGATAGTTTATTTGGATAAAAACAATACCGAGAACCAGCGTGATAGTACCCGAAATAAGCCCCGAGGTCAAAATAGTGTGGATGGAGCCGCTGAATGCAACGGAGATGGACTCCTTGACCGCAGTGGTCTTTCGTGCCTCTCTGTAGTGGGCAGTAAACAAAATTGCATAGTCTATAGTGGCACCTTTCAGCAGGCACTGAACAATCAAAAGCGCAAGGTACATAATGCTTGACCCCTGGAAATAGAGGGTTGCCATCGTGATGAAAATCGAACACTGTATAACACTGACCAAAATAAGCGGAACGGTCAGCGAGCGAAAGGCAATCGCCGCAGTGACAAAAACTGCGAGTGCAGTTAAAATTGTAATAAGCATAAGCTCCTGCGGAAATATGTTGTGCATTTCGTAGGAAATGGCGAGGTCGCCGACAATGAAAAATTCACCGGCAAGAACATATTCCATATCACGAGTGATATCCCCGATAAAAGCAAACGCACTCTCAGACTCTCCCGGAAGTGAAGTCTGCAAAGTAATTCTGGAAAAATTCTCCCCGACAAAAATCTCCCGTACATACTCAAGAGCTTCCTCCGCCTCAGCCAATGCTTGCTCAAACAACAAATTATGCGAAGCACCATCCATCGATTCAGGCAGAAAATCTGCGGGCATATCCTGAGGAAAATCGCCCATCATATCAGGATTGAACCCCTCAGGTAAATCCTCAAAGAGCATCCCCTCAGGCAGTCCCTCGGGAAATTCAGGCATAGGTGGTAGCAAAGACAGGATATACTCAGAAGCTGTGTGGAACGAGTCGATGCGGTCAACGCTCGGGTGTTCATCCCACGCGGCGATTAGCCCTGCAATGCGACTTTCATCCATATTTTCATAAATAATAACAACGGGGCTCCCCGGCTGAAACACCTGAAAAACCTCATCATAAGATTCCTGAGAATATGTGATTTGAAGGTCGTCCCGCACAAGAAAACTTACTGCAAACAAGCCCACAAAGACCGCAAGCACTACAAACCTTGCTTTATAAGAAAATGTGCTGAGTCTGCCCATCTTAAAATGCGGGGCAGGCTTTCTTGTTTTTTCAATCGCTTTATCCAGCATTAAAATGAGAGCCGGTGTCACCGTGAAAATGCAGACAAGACTGATGAGTACGCCTTTTGCAAGAACAAGCCCAAGGTCAAGACCCAGTGTAAAAGACATAAAAACTAGCATAAGCATTGCAACAATGGTCGTTATGGAGCAACTGGAAATGGTCACAAACGATTTTCTCAAAGCTCTGGCCATAGCAGAGAATTTATCGTTTGCAGATTCTTTTTCCTGCCTGTAGCGGTTAATGAGCATGATCGAATAGTCCATGCACAAAACAACCTGCAAAATGGCGGCTATAGAAACAGTGATATCCGAAACACTGTCAAAAAAAACGTTAGTCCCCATGTTTATGGCAATTGCGACCAAAATGCTCAGGCAAAATACTATAGGCTCTACCCAAGATCTGCTCATAACAAGCAGAACCACTAACATTATAATAGCCGCAGGTATGACAAGCAAAAGTATATCCACAGGCATGGACATAGGACTACTGAGAACCATGTCGAATTCGCTGAAAAGATACTCAATTTGCTCAATTAATGCACCAGCTTCGGGGGAAAAGGCATCTACATCAATGGTGACAATATAAAGAGCATGACCGCCTCGGTTATACCGGTCAACTTCAGGCTCAAACTCAACCGATGAGACGTGCGTTAAAGCACTGAGATCTTCATATGCCGAAATCCGCTCAGAGTCGCTCAGACCATATAGCATAACATAGAGCATACCCGACGGCGGGAATTCATCATGCATTATATCCATCCCACGGCGCACGGGTGAATCATTCGGAAGATATTCAGACATATCGTAGTTGATATTGACCTGCGTGATTAACCAGCCGCTTACGACGGTCAAAATCAAAAATAGAACCAAAATAGGTCGCCGCCCACGAACAATAAGCTCAGCAACCTTAGAAAAAAATATACCCATATGGACTCCTTGAATTGATACAAAAGTTGACTTACCGACTGTAAGATATTATAGTATACACATGACGATAAAACAACAGACTGTTGATGCTCGAATGCTGTCAGTTCAACATATCAAAAAAAGGTGTTGTTTTTATGGCATAAAATGAGAATTTGCTTACAATAGAAGGAGGGCTTCGGAGTGCAAGACAATCAACGAGTACGACTTACAAAAAAATTGTTACAAGACAGCCTTATTTCGCTGCTGCAACGCGAAAACATCCACAAGCTATCCATCAAGCAAATCTGCGATGAAGCACAGATAAATCGCTCGACATTTTACAAATACTACGGAAGTCAATATGATTTGCTTGAAGAAATGGAAAAGGACGTGCTGGATAGGATAAACAGTTACCTTGAGGCCGGCACAGACAGCACTTCCTACTACGACCCGCAGAGACTCACAAAGGCAATTGAGTTTATTAACGAAAACATTGACCTGTGCAGACTCTTGCTAAACAACAACGTAGACCCCAAATTTCCGGAAAAACTCGTGCTGTCGCTACAGAGCATCACCAACTTAGCAGAGAATCAACTCTCAGGCAAGTACAGTGATGCAGAGTTTTCATACATATTCGACTTTGCAATAGGTGGTGGATTTAGTTTTATCAAAACATGGATAAACAAAGAAAACCGCGAACCACCGGAAGAAGTGGCAAAACTGCTGAGCGATATAGTTATGAAACTGATGCATCCTTGAGAGATGGGTTTTATTGTTGGAAAATAATTTTTTACCGCTTAGTCGAACAAAAGCACTCGTGGCACGAATAGATATATGCCCCCGCTGTTACTAGTCACCCCCCATTTTTATCTGAGGCGACACCGCAAGCACTTTTCAAGAAGGACTCCGACCTTGAATCAGACAAGGTATCTGTTGCGATGATTACAAAAAAGTTTTGTCTAAAACGTAGAAAAAAAGCAGAGACGTGCATAAGAAAAAAGGATTCTGTGTATAATTTCAAGAGACAGAATCACACAGAGCCAAGTAATATGTGGATAACCCAAAAAGAGCCTGTAGAACTGAGATATTGTTGAAAAAGAACGTAAAAAAGCCCAAAGTTATCAACGTCAAAATAGACAAGAGGAGCGAATTGTATAATTCGCTTTTTTCTTGTATTTGCAGTATAATAGAGGCATCATAAGAAGGGCGGTAATGTAAAATGAGATTAGATAAGAAATGGGAATTACCTGCCGATTGCCCAATTGAACCCAAATGGTTTTATCAGTTTGAAAAAATGAAAAACAAGTTTGCATGGTTTCTCTATGAATTTGCATGTGCATACTACAACAAGATAACGGAAAGCCGGAAGAAACGTGTGAGCCGCTGGGTAAAAGAGCAGAGCGATATGCAGCTTGCCGATTACTGCTCATACTATTCAAAGCGGTTACAGAAGGATTTGATAGAGTTAATCGAAGGCATTTCAAATGACATCAGCTGCCATGTGGATTATGTATATGAGTACTGCCACCGCACAGACAAAGAACTGAATCTGGATCTTGTCTTTTTAGCACAGGAGGCAATGGTAGGGCTGTTTGAGATTTGCAATACCTGCCCCGTACAGTGTCTCGACGACCCTGGTGGGTACTGCGATTTTTTTGATAGATATAACTAAAACACAGCAAAGCAAGGGGATGTATACAATGACGAATGCTCAATTTGAGTTGGTGACAGACCTGCAGTATGCATACAGGGCAATGAAACATCGGGTGAAGGAATTAGAATCCGGTGAAAAATACAAGTCTATGCGTGAAGAACAACGGACACAGCTCGCAGCAAAAGATGCGGAGATAAAGAGATTAAAACTCAAAGTGGCAGAGGCAAACGGAAGGACATCAGCTGTCCATAAAAACTATCTTCAGGTCATAGACGACATGGAGAAGGGGCATGCAAGAGAATTGCGTGTAAAGGATAATCGAATAAATGAGCTGTTTGAACGGTCACTGCGCGGAGAGCGCCGTGCAGACTGTTTGCAGGATGAGCTTCTGGAGTGGAAGAAGCGGTACTACGGGATTGGTGAAAAGCTGGAGAAGCTGGAAGAAATAAACCAAAAGCTGGCGGTCCAGTTAAAGCGCAATCACGAGAACTCGTCATTGCCGTCATCGGCGAAACAGATCCGCAAGAAGATACATAATTCCCGTGAGGATACGGACAGGAAGCCCGGCGGTCAGCCCGGGCACAAGGGGCACGGCAGAAAGAGCCACGAGCCGACATCCAAGATAGAGATAGAGCCTCCTGAGGAGTATCTGGATATTTCGAGGTATAAGCCTACAGGGAGAATCATAACGAAACAGGTTGTAGGGCTCAGGGTGGTCAAAACTGTCGATGAGTATAGCACTCCCGAATTTCTAGATTTGAATACAGGAAGGCCGGTGCATGCGGCATTCCCCAACGGTGTCGTAAACGAGGTCAGCTATGACGGCAGCGTCAAGGCTTTTGCGTTCATGTTCAACAACTACTGCAATGTATCGATAGAGAAAGTGCGCGAGTTTCTATCAGAAATTACAGGCGGTCAGCTCGAAATCTCCCATGGCATGATAAGCGGGCTGTCAAAAAAGTTTTCAAAAAAAACAGAGGTGGAACGCAGTAGGATATTTGAAGAGATACTCCGCGCACCGTCGCTCTGTGTCGATTTCACAAATGCACGCAACAACGGGAAACAGGTGAATGTGTTTGCGTGCTGTGCGCCTATGCATGTAATGTATTATGCAAAGTTGCATAAAGGGCACGATGGAATAATCGGGACACCTGTGGCAGACTACATCGGCACCCTGGTGCATGACCACGACCTGACATTTTACAGCTACGGCACAAATCACCAAGAATGCACGGCGCATCCATTGCGGTACTTAAAGGGCAGCATTGAAAATGAAAAGCACCTTACATGGAATAAGCAGATGCGGGAACTTATGCAGGAAATGATACACTACAGGAATATGCAGGANGATGATACAGAGCCGAATCTTGCAGCAGTGGCTGAGTTTAAAATCCGGTGGCGTGAAATATTGGAAACTGNAGCACATGAATATGAAGTTGACCCGCCAGGCAGATACTACACGGAGGGGTTCAAGCTTTACANACGTCTTGGTTCATATATGGACTACCATTTCACNTTCTTGGAAGACTACNGCGTACCCGCAACAAACAATTTTGCGGAGCGTCAATTAAGGCTGATAAAACGTAAACAGCATGCTGCTGTGACATTCCGGAGCTTTCATGGGCTGGGGTTTTATTGCGATGCCCTGACCATTATCGGTACTATGCGCCTGCAAGGCCGGAACCTGTACGAAGGTATTGCAGAGTATTTTGTGTAACATTATCCCCGGCATCAGGTATTACTTCTTTGAATGCCGGGGATTATTGTCGGCTTTTTCTGGCTTTATTTACTATGAAACAAACTATATTTTTCTAATCACAGCAACCGCTTTCTTGTCTGATTCAGGCTTGGATTCCTTTTTGAAAAACGCATGTGCCATGCAACAGCTATTATCTAGAGGTGTGACTAGTAACACCCCGCTTATACAAGTCAGGCAAAGTCAGGCAAATTAAGATAAAAATATTGACAAATAATGACAAAACTTATACAATATTAACAAGTGTGAGAGGCGGTTGAGTGTGTGGACACGCTTGGAGGTGGTGCGCTATGAAAGTGGACAGATAAGGCGTTCGTGGTTTCCAGAATATGTTGATAGAAATAAAGTAAAAAAAGAGGGGGAAATTTACTATGAAGAAAAAAATATTCATGATTACGTTGTTTTTAGCTCTTACACTGCCACTTATAGTAGCTTATTACGATGCAGACACAATTGATTTTTGTGAAGCGAGTTGCTGTGCGGACTTTTCAGACTCTCGGTACGGTGGTGCGGTAATTACATTTTTTGATGACATGCAACTAACAGAATCAGAGAAAAATGAATTGATAATAAGGCTTACCGAAGCTGCGCGAAAAATGTCTGAACTTTCCCTTGATGAATATACTTTGGTTATTTCGCTAAATACCACTCCTAACCCTAATGGAGATTTTTCTTCCGAGGGTTCAGCGGGAAATGCGGTTATGAAATTTTTTGAAGATGTTTTGCCGGAAGATTTTGATAAATATGGAGTTGCAGATTTCGTTATCGGAGCGCTTCGTGAATATTATGGAATTGAGAGCGCGGATTCACGGCTACATGTCATAGGGAACGTACCAGCTATGCAGACGAGAATATGTGTTGGTCATCGTATTCAACACCCTGCAAATAATATATGGCTATGCAGAGTCCAGGTAATAGATGTGTTCATTTGCAGTGTCCATGCAAATTGCTTTGTAGCGCAATTTGTCAGGGAAATAATGGCACAATGTCCATAACAGCAAATGCCGTAAAGGCTTAACAGAGCAGAGAAGCAGAAAAATTCCATAATGATTGTTTTATTTAGCAAAGGGAAGCAGGTTTTATGCTTCTCTTTGTTACATACCTTTATTTGACACATGCTTTCTACACATTCGTGTAAAACAACGTCACTAAAACCCACTGTCACTGTCAATAACCCACTTGACAAACCTGTTATTTTCTGTTAATATAAGTATGAAATCAAAATGATATCATATTTATATGGAGGAAGATGGTATGGGTAACATAGCAAACGAGATTAAAACAACCGGAAAAGAGACATTGCTCGAAGCAAGAAGCGGTATGAGTTGTATGATACTGAATATCTTAGTGATGCTGGTCAGTATAGGTGTATTTGTCCTCGCCGTAATACTGCTGGCGACCGGTGCAGAAGTCAGCACCGCACTTATGGTCGTCATTATTATTATATGCTCACTATACTTCAGCGCACTTGGACCAATTCTGTTTTGTGGGCTGAAGATACTTCGACCCAACGAAGCGTATGTATTCACGCTGTTCGGGCGTTACTACGGTACACTCAAAGGTGCGGGATTCTATTGGGTGAATCCATTCTGCACAGCGGTCAACCCGGCAGCAGGTGTCACGGAAACTACGACCGGAGCGGTCAAATCATCGGGCGAAGCAGTAGATGCAGTCACAGCGGCAATGCTTGGCTCTATGGGCACAAACAAAAAAGTTTCGCTCAAAGCCATGACTCTCAGTAACGACAGACAAAAAATAAACGACCAGCTCGGCAACCCGATAATCATCGGAATAGTAGTCATCTGGAAAGTTGTCAACACAGCAAAGGCAGTATTTGATGTGGATAATTTCAAGGAATTTCTTTCGATACAGTGCGACTCGGCACTGCGAAACATTGTAAGGCTCTACCCTTACGACTCAGTAGGTCTGGATAATGAATCCTCACTTCGCGGAAGCAGTATGGAAGTTGCTGAGAAACTCCGTGACGAGATTCAGGCAAAGGTAGATGTTGCAGGACTTGAAATCATCGAAGCACGTATTACACACCTGAGCTACGCAGAAGAAATAGCCGCCGTTATGCTTCAAAGGCAACAAGCCTCAGCTATCATCGATGCAAAGAGCATGATAGTTGAAGCAGGTGTGAGCATGGTTGAAATGGCACTTAATAAGTTGGGCGAGAAAAACATAGTAGAGCTTGATGAAGAACGCAAAGC
>WQTE01000078.1 GCA_009786445.1 Oscillospiraceae bacterium
TCACAGGAAGCGGTACAATTGTAGGCACAGGTCAAGTGATAATGCCGCCCGAACTGATTATCAACGAGGGCACGGCGGGAGAAAGCCGCCACACCACCGTTACGGGTTTCCAACAGGCAGTCACAACCGCACTTGCAAGCGGCAATGTCACCGTCACAGGCGAACTTACAGGCGTGAATGAAATGCTTACGATTTACATCCCCGAAAACAGCACACTTACATGGAACGCTAATTATTCCGGACAGTTCCCAGGTATCTTGATTTTCGTTGAGGGTAGCGGCTCTTTTAATCTTACAGGCGGCGTTATTGAAAACACAAGCAGCGGCGGCAACTCGGCAGCTGCCCTTATCGTAGGCGGTTCTGTTCGCATGACTATGAGCGGCGGCACTTTGTATTCGGCACTGGGTTTCACATTTAGTGCAGGCAACAGCGCTAATGTTTTAATCACAGGCGGCAGAATTGAAAGGCGACATCTCACCCCTGCTCAAACAATTGTGATAGCTAATGGAAATGCCACTGTACACATTACAGATGGCGTTACTCTCGCCCGATACGGTACAGGGAACGCAATTTCGGCTCAAAACAATTCGCTCGTGTTTATATCGGGCAACCCTACAATTCCGGGAGCATTTAACCCAACAGGTAACGGCGTTATTATCGACCACAGAAGCAACGCACTACCCACAACGCCGGTTAATGCAGGAACGGCTGTAAATGCTACAGTCCATTCTTTAATCGCAGATGCAACGGCAACTTGGACGGTGCAAAGTGGCACAAGCGGCATTGCAAATAGCGCGAACGCAACATTTATCCCCGTGTCGGGGGTGACGGTGAACCCTCCTCCCCTGCATGAAGTGACTTTCGGCGCAGGAGCGAACGGCACGGTTGCGGCATCAGTCGGCGGCGATGCCATAAACAGCGGCGATGATGTAGCAGAAGGCAGTAATGTTCTCTTTACAGCCACGCCCGACAGCGGCTTTGTTGTGACAAGTTGGTATGTGAACGACACACCACAAGCCGGAACACCACAAAACACGCTTACGCTGGCAGTTACAGAGGTTCTTGATGTGGTGGTGAATTTCGGGCGCGCACCCGCCGCGCCAATTATAACCTCCGCAAACAACTATTTAATGGTTTTCGACGGCGGCCGACCCAACACGCAAACTTTTCAAGTTACGGCAACGGGCTACCCCGCACCTACGTTTTCGTTAAGCGGCGTACCACCCATGTTTCAATGGGATTTTGAAATTGACCCTGTAACCGGGCTTTTAACGGTTATCAGGGGTTCCGGCACACATACCTTCACAATTACCGCTTCAAATGGCGTTGCCCCTAATGCACAACAAACATTTTCGGTAACAAGACACATTTTGCCCTCAATACCTAGCGCCTTCCAACCAGCCAATCAAACCGCAGATGTTGGCGACAATGTTACGTTTAACAGCGGCGGCAGCGGTTTCCCCAATGCCCAATTGCAATGGCAAGTCAGCACAAACAGCGGCGCAAACTGGAACAACATAGGAACAGCAACAACCCTTACGGGCGCAAATGACTTTATGACCTCTAATTTGCCGCTTACCAATGTAACGGCAGACATGAACGGGAATATGTACCGTTTGCGGGTTGAAGTTACAATAGGCATGGAAATTGACGGCGAAACGACACACGTTGCCTATTCAAACCCTGCTGTATTAACAGTTGTTAACAGGGTAACGACAACCTTTGCGCATTTGAATTACACCCTCCCGGCAACATCGACCTTTGACGGCAACCCCCGCATTGCAACCGTAGAAGCGGCAAGCGGCGTAACTGGGCTTGGTTTAATCACGGTCGAATACGCACCGCAAGGCACAGCCAACTGGACAACAACTTCACCCACAAACGCGGGAACGCATCAAGTGCGGGCGAATATTGCGGAAGGGACGAATTTTACCGCCGCCATTATTCCGCTTGGTAATATCAACATCAACCAAGCCACCGTCAACGACATCACCCCGGTGAACGATGTAACCCGCACAGCCTATCAGGCAAGAAACGCAACCACAACTGCGGCGATTGCAACGCTTGCGGGATTGCCTGCATTTGTAAATGTTGCACTGGACAGCGGTGGCTCGGCTACTTTGCCTATCACATGGACACCCACCGACACTGATCTAGGCTCTCCGCAGCAAGCAATATACACATTCACAGGCACATTGACAGGCAATGCCAATATCGCAACAGGCGGCATTACCACAAGTGCAACTGTCACAATCACCCCGACCACAGCCGTCAATCCGCTCTTTGCCGATACCTTTGTTGTACAAGGCGCAAATGATGCTGCAACGGCGGCGGATTTGGGAGAGGTGGCACTTCCCACAAGCGGCAGTATCATGGTGGGTAGCGTGAGCGTATCATACACAATCAACTGGACAACAGGCGGCCAAATCTTAGACCTAACAGCCGTTAATAACAGTCAGACCTTTACAGGCACAATCATCTATATAAATCCCCCCGCATGGCTGACTTTGCCGAGCGACCTCCAAGTGACCCGCCTAGTGACCGTAACAGACATAATACCCGTAACCATCAGCGGCATTACCGTAACAAACCGCCCATATAACGGCAACGCAATAACCCACAGCGGCACAGCGGTATTCACCCGCACCGACACGACTCCGCGCGAACAGGTGACAGGCTTAACCCCGATATTCACATGGCGAAACAGCGGCGGCAATGTAATATCAGCACCTACAAATGCGGGACTCTACACCCTGACCGTATCAGCAGACGGCGGCGGAACTTTCGAAGTGACCGACCAAATAATCAACTTTGAAATCACAAGACGCACACAGACAGTCACATTTACACCGCCTACAATAAACCGTGTGGGCAGCAGCGAACAGCTAAATGCCACAGCAACATCAGGGCTTGCTGTAGATTTTGAAAGTAGTGATGAGAGAATAGCAACAGTAACAGGCGGCACACTCACGTTGCTCACAGAGGGAACAGTCACCATCACGGCAAACCAAGCCGGAAACGCAAATGTTTACCCCGCCCCGGGAGTATCGCACACGATTGTGGTGTCGGCGGCGGAGACCCCCGATAATGGCAACGGCAACGGTCAAAACGGCGGCAACGGCCAAAACGGCGGCAACGACCAAAACAACGGCAACGGTCAAAACGGCGGCAACGGCCAAAACGATGGCAACGGTGTCAATCAAGGCGTTACAGCACCCGAAGCACCCACAGCGCTCGTATTGCCCACCACCAGAATAAACGGCGCAATTTTAACTTTTACCGTGCAAAACGGCATTGCAACTCTGAATTTACCCGATGTAACAGTAACACGGATTATAAACGCAACCCAAACCGGAAATTTTAGTGACACGGTGCTGATTGACTTATCAAATGTTTCCGACATAACAAGCATACAAATCCCGGCAGCGGCATTAACTCAATTTGCAAACGCAGGATTTGACGTGGAAATCCGCCTACAGCAAGGCACAATCACATTCGATGCGGAAGCGGCGGCAAGCACAGCGGAGCAGGCAGAGGAAACTATCAAAATCACACTTAACCACATAGAAATCAGCACGCTGACCAACGCTGAGCAATATGAGGTGCGTGACAGTGATGATGCTCTGTTTCATATTGCCATATCATCAGGCACAGAGCGAATCCGCAGTTTTGACGGGCTTGTCACCGTAACCACCCATTTCTCCGGCGAACTCCCTGTCGCTGTATGGTATCTAAATGAAGATGGAGAAATAGCGGCAAAGGAAAGCACCTTTAACGCGGCTACAGGTACGGTGACTTTCAGCACGGATAATCTCTCCGTATACGCCGTAGGCTTTGACGGCGGCTCGGAAACGGACGGACAGCCCACCACAACCCCGCCGACAGATTCAGACTGGGTAAACCCACTTGCCCAAATTGCGTATGCCGACTGGTTCTTTGAATCGCTCCGTTACCTCGACACGGAAAACCTCTTTGACGAAACGCAAGACGACACTTTCGCCCCGAATATTCCGGTAACAAGGTCAAAGCTGGTGACGGTGCTGTTCCTCATGGCGGGAGAGCCAAGCACAGACAACCTACCAAACGACTTTGAAGATGTAACATACGGCACATGGTACGAAAACGCCGTAAGATGGGCGGCGGGCAGCGGCATTGTTCTCGGCACAGATGATTATGAGTTCGCACCCGGCAACAACATAACCCGTGAGCAAATGGCGGTCATGCTCTTTAATCTTGCGGAGTACATGGACATTTCACTGCCGCAAGTCCAAACAGGCAGATTTGCGGATAATTTGTCAATAAGCGCAGAGGCACGGCAAGCGGTCAACGCCATGTTTGAAGCCGGGATAATCAGCGGTGATGATGATAATGCGTTCAATCCGCAGGGCAACGCCACACGCGCAGAAATGGCAGAAATGCTACGGAATTTCATAAAAGCCGCAAGCGCAGGCACAACAGGCATAACAGCAACAGCAACCTCCACCCGACCGGCAGAAGTTTTCATAGACCGCAGAGCAACAGAAGAACTGGAACGCGCCCTTGTGGTACGTGTAGATAGTGATGGCGATGATGAGGATTTGACACCGAGTTTTATGCGGAGTTTGTAGGCTGACGTAATGGCGACCGTCTCCGGTCGCCCGCTACTGTCGGTTACACAATATGACCTATCTCCAATGCAGATAAGGCTATTGATGTTACGCAAATAATCTATCTCGGCATAGTTTAATCGTTAACTTCTCGACAGTCCTCTGTTTGGCTATCTAACGCTGCTCGCACTGTCGCATGAACAATTTTCAAAGAGCGTTCATCACAATCTTTGAGGATGCGGATTATTTCATTGAGCATCAAATCTTCTGATGGTTTTTCCGGATAAAAAATGGTGTCGGCAGATATGTTAAGCTCCCGAATCAACCCATAAAGCACCCTGAAACTAGGTGCGCGGCCTTCGTTCTCAATCGACATCAGATGCCGTGCGCCTATGTCAACTTTCTCAGCAAGGGATTCCTGTGTTAAACCTCTTTCTATTCGGGCATTTTTTATGATAGCCCCTAGCTCATGTTTATCAATACGCACTATAAACTCACCTCAATGTCAGTCTATAGTGCGCATCGTCATTATAGAACGGTACAGCAACTCGTGTTTATACGATATTTCAATGCGTGTTGCCTATTCACAGTATACTACACAGTAAAAATTCACAAGAGGAAAAAATATCAGAATAGGAGGGCAATTTTATCCTACATTGCACTTGCAGAAAAACTGTATTATTGCAGGTAGGAGCAGAAGAACACCGACACGAACTCACAAGACGTGTTAATGCGCACAACAACAGCATAGTTGCGAGTATTTCATTAGTGATGCTCTCCATTTTTCTGTGCTTCAGACATAAGAATGGAGGTAAAGCATGAGCAATATGAATTTTGATAAGGAATATTTTACCATCAAGGAATTTTCTGAGATAGTGGGATTACCCGTGGCTACACTCAGATACTATGACAAGGAGGGCATTTTCTGCCCTGCCATGCATGGGACAGGAAGCCTTCGCAATACTTATTGCAGACCACCGCATCCGTCACGATGATTTAGCAATAATAAACGCATCATACATCACTTAGCCTTTAATGGGCACTTTATATGTTAAGAAATTCTATAATTTTTTGTGAATGAAAGTATAATTACCCTAACCTCCCGATATTTTAATTGGGAGATTTTTTTGCGCTGAAGTTCATTAAAACCTCATAGGGGTGGAGTAACTCAAACCCTTTTTCTTAACAATAATATTATTAAAGATTTATGAACACGTTGCAATTGCTTGATTTGTGGTGTTTAACTTTTCTCACAAAACCTATTGACATGTGAGTTACTTAATCCCTTATAATGAAAATCAGCGATAAAAAACGATAGAATATATACTTAATTGGACATTCTAAACGGGAGGTGGGTAAGCTGTTACTCCAAAGTATGAAGCAGGCACAGGGGGAATGTACCCCTATAAAAGAAGCGAACACCACATCAATGGATGAGCACTCTGTATACATAGTCTCATGTCCGGTATGCGAAAAGCGAGTATTTGACGTTTCGGAACTACCTGAACAAATGGTTAAACTGAGATACAAATGCCCGCATTGCCGAAGTGTAGTGGTAATACCACTTTCATCCACAGTTGAGGGCAGCACAGCCCTTATGAGTCATTAAACCTCAGTAAAATATAGTACGCGCCCGAATTTTTGGGGCGCAAGCTTTCAACTTCCGTGCAACGGTCTCGATCCCTGACTGTTTACACAGTGTAGGGCAACGTATATCCAAATGGCCGGAGTGAAGCGGAGCAGTGATTGAAAAATCGCTGACCCTTTGCTCCGGCTTACTTATTTGCCGACAGCCCCCGCTCCGCTTCACAGTTTAGTGATAGGAGCGGACTTTTGTTTTTTCTGACACCCCAACAGCATCGTTGCCGCAGCCCACCGCCACCGTTTGATTTTTGGTATCCACAAAAATTAAGCGGAGGAACGGCATATGAGCAGAATAGATATAACAAGGCTGTCACGCAGACGGCTTATAGAGCATTTTGAGCATGAGCGGCAAGAATGGCTCAAGATTGGCATGAGCGAAGCGGACATTTTCCGCATCCACTTCGGGGAACTTAGCGAAAACGGCAGGGGCGGTGATTACCGTATGTGGCTTGATGAACGCAGGCATATACGCTCCGACCACAAGTATGCGGTTGGCTCACCTGTTTCATATGAGGACTCGTCACATGGCGTAGGCTTTTGTAACGGAAACGGTGAAGTTTTTGCAGGCATTGAGTTTTCTGCTGATTTGAAAAAGGCACTGGCTGCACTTACCGAATTACAGCGGAGATATTTTGTCCTCAATCGCATACAAGGGTATTTCTGCTCGGAAATAGGACGGATTGACGGAAAAGATGAATCGACAATCAGGGAATCCCTGAGAGTTGCTGATAAAAAAATAAAATCTTTTTTTAGCAGTACCCCCGAATAGGTTTTTCCCACGGCTCTATTATAGAGGGATAAATTTTAATCCCTCGGATACCTTGAAAAATACCGACCCCGGGGCGGTCATATCCATAACCCAAGTACGTAAGGACTATGAGGCTCGTGTAAGAGCAGAGCAACACACAGCAAGTGCCGCCAAGACCCCGCATAGTGGGAGAGCGATTAGCACCGGTGCAAGAACAGGCTTACTGGTAGAGCTTGATTGCGATAATCCACAGTCCCCACAATGTTACTTCTGCCCGGCTAGTGTCACAACAAGGGGCAGTTCCCTCAGAACGGGGGAAAGTCACTGCGGCTACCGCAAAAGCGGCGTAGCGGTGCTATGATGCCAACACCAAAGGCAACTTGGAGTTTATGCCCGACCTCACTGGGAGGTCAAGTTCCGGGGGTAAGCGATAAATACGGGATATTACTAAAAAAAGCACAAGGGGATTCTGCGGACATTTGCAGGCTGTGACGGACATATTAACCATCAGCTAAATGAAAACAGTCCGCAGCATCCTTTTGGGAAATAGAAAAATGGATAGAGCGTTTGCACTCCGTAAAAGGCAATAGTGTAGATAGCTTTTAAGCAAAGTGGCTTGTTCGACAGGGGTATTGCTCTGTCCATTTTTCTGTTTCCTGAATAAATGTCAATGCTAATTCGGTATATTCGGATTTGCAGCAATCCAAATCACAGGAATCTTGGAGGATAACAAAATGGAAAATGAACAGAACATAAACGAAATTGAGCAAGCCATAGAACCCATAACAAAACCCACTGAGTATATTTCAGTAGACGATATGGCACATATTTTGTCAATCGCCAGAGCAACAGCTTATCAATTAACCAAAACTGAGGGATTTCCTTGCTTTTATATAGGTAAGCGAATCATCATACCACTGCACTCACTCCATTTGTGGGCAGAAGAACAAGCAAGGGAACAATCAGTGTTATTTGCACAATAGGGAGGAAACTACGAGTTATGGCTAAAACAAGAGCAAGCGGGGAAGGTAGCATCAGGAAACGTGCTGATGGCAGATGGGAAGCGAGGTACTACGACCCAAGAGAACCCGACCCGAAAAAACAACGCAAGTCGATAATAAATAAATCACAGAAGTTTGTTATAGACCGTCTCAGGACTGTTCAAGCTGAAATCAACGGCGGTGAGACTATGTTGGTGAAAAACAACCCTACGGTTGCAGAGTGGCTAGAGCTTTGGATGAATGAGTATAAACTTGCCGAGTTGAGAGATACTACATTTGAAACATATAGAAGTAATATTAGTATCAGCATAAACCCAATTATTGGTGAGATAAAACTGAAAAAGCTCACAGGTTTGAATATACAAATGATGTATAATAGATTGCAGTTGCCAAAGGACAAGGGAGGTCGGAATTTGAGTGCGGCATCAATTATCAAAATAAAAAATATTCTTTCGGGGGCATTGCAGCAAGCAAAAATCAGCAGCTTGATTCGGAATAACCCTTTACTTGAAACGAACTCGCCAAAAGTCGAAGATAAAGCGATGCGTATTATGACAAAATCAGAACAAAAGCAGTTTATATCAGTCTTGCCTTTTTACCATACAGGAAATATGTTTGCCGTCGCCCTTGCAACAGGTATGAGGATTGGAGAACTCTGCGCCCTTGATGTGAATGATATTAACAGGGAACTAAAGTACATTGATATTACTAAGACGGCGGGACGTAGAAAAGACAAAAATACAGGCGAAGTCTCAATTAAAATAGGCCCGCCAAAGACGAAAAACAGTGTCCGAAAAGTGCCACTGCTTCCAAGTGTAGAAGTTATGTTTGACAGACAGGCGCAGCTTGTTTCAGAAATGCGTACTCGTGCAGGGGAAAAGTGGAAAGAGAATACACTTGTGTTCCCCACAGATATGGGGAACATTCATGACCTGAGCGGTTTACGCTCGTCAATAGGGCGTGTGCTTAACCGTGCAGGTCTGCCACATATGCCAATACACGCATTGCGCCACACCTATGCCACTACTGCATTAAACGCAGGGGTAGCTGCACAGAATGTGGCGAGGCTTCTGGGTCATAAAGATGGTGCGACGACTTTACGATTGTACGCACATTACATAAACATTGAAGCCACAACACAGCTTGAGAAACTCGAACATCAGAATATCAGCCATCTCGGAATTACAGCAGTAGAGCTTGAACGAATTATTATGGGTACATCAGAAGCTATTGAAAAATCATCAATCACCGAGCGCATAGATGATGCTATCAGACGGGCAAAGAGTTTCCCGCAGAAAAAGAGCGTTGAAATGGTGTTAAGTGTTTGTGAGGATATTTTATGTCAGCCAATGGACGACTTGACCGTATCGGACAAAGATGTTTTTCTAGGCGTTCTTGCACAGTATACCATTATGAAACGACAGGGTGCCGTGCAGGAAAACGCCGGAAAGCCGAAAGGCAAAGGAGCGAGGTAGTCAGTTTGCAAATCGTCACTTGTCAAGTGGCGGTTTGCATTGTATAATTAGACTTGAATCTTGAAGATGTTGATGTAGGTGGCTGTTAATAGGAAGTGAGAGGTTGTTATGTGTAATCCAAAAGCAATAGACCATATAACCGAAAAGGTTGTACAGGTAGCCAAAGAAAATTTTGGGGACAAGCTAGACAAGGTTATCTTATACGGCTCGTATGCCCGTGGTGAGAATGTTGATGAATCAGACATTGACATTATGGTATTAGCTGACATCCCGATTGATGAAGCGAACAGACTTGATATGGTATTAACTCGTTTTACAAATCGCTTGGGAATGGAATTTGATATTGTAGTTTCTCTTTTGGTCAAGGATTGTGAAACTTTCTATAAATACCTGCCTGCTGACCCATTTTATCAAAATGTAATGAGAGATGGGGTGCTGTTAAGTGCTTGATGAACTTACTCGTACAATTATAGAGTTACGGTTAGGAAAAGCGGAAAAATGCCTAAAAGCATCGGAGCTGCTTCTGAATGCTGAATCATACGCAGATTCTGTAAACCGTTCATACTACTGTATTTATCATGCCATGCACGCAGTTCTTACAACAATCGGGTTTTCTTCGAGTAAACATTCAGGGAATATATCAGAGTTTAGAAGGGTATTCGTAAAGACAGGTGTGTTTGCTGATACTTACTCTGATATTGTTGGCAGTGCTTTCAAAGTGCGAACGAAAAGTGATTATGATATTCATTATGTAGTCAGTAAGTCAGAAGTTATTACACAGCTTGAAAGTGCAAGAGACTTTCTTTCAGCGGTTGAGGTGTATATTGATACTCTCTCGGCAAAACTGGAAAAAGAGGGTGAACAAGCACCCAATACCGAAGGTGATTGTCAGTGAAGAAACTAAATATAATACATGATGAAGCGATACCGACAACTGAAAAGGTTACAGTTGCACAGATAGGAATTTCAAATATTATAGCGGGGGCAAAGTCTAAGGCAGGGATGCTAACATCATCTAACTTTTCTGCGTTAAAAATTGACACAAGTGATTGGAGTTTTGACAGGGAAAAAGCGAACGAGCGGCAGGTCAAAGACATAGAGACATAATGAATGTTTTATAGTATGTAAACTTGAAATGCCATTTTGGCATTTCAAGAGAAAGTGATGGATACGGAGACGGGTGTGCTGCCCATGTTTTCAAGTTCTAATTGACATACTATACCATCCTGTTTCATCTAAGTTCATCCTCATGGGGGTCAAAATGGGGGTCAAATGGCAAAAAATGCTAGAAGCGAAAAACAGAAAGGTAGTGTTTGCAAGGGTTTCAAGGTCTGATATGCTCGGTAGGGATTATCCTTGGTAAGGGGGAGGTCGGCGGTTCAAGTCCGCTCGAAAGCTCCACAAAAAGCTCGTAACCGCAATGGTTGACGGGCTTTTTTGATGCAGGAAAACGCTGGAAAACCGATAAGCAAGGGAGCGAGGTAGTCAGTTTGCAAATCGTCATTGTCATGTGGCGGTTTGCATTGTATAATGAGACTTGAGCTTTTTGTAAGAAAATAGACTGTTTGTGGATGGAGGACTTATAATGCAACAGGCAATTCAGTTTAACAGCACCGTTGAGAGTGGAATTATACGCATCCCTGAGCAATATATTAAAGAGATGCCGTCGAACGTGAAGGTCACGGTAACTCCAATCGTTCCGCTGAACATCAAGATAGGCGCAAATGCCAAAGCAGGTATGCTTACAGGCGCAAATTTCTCTGCGCTTAAAATTGATACAAGCAACTGGACGTTTGACAGGGAGGAAGCAAATGAGCGCAGCTAAGGCTTTTGTTGATACAAATTATATCCTGTTTCATCTATGATGCTTCCTCATGGGGTCAAAATGGGGGTCAAATGGCAAAAATTGGGAGAAACGAAAAACAAAACCATAGTCAATTAGGAGCTTTATGGCCTCTGTTCCAAAGCCTTTTCCTTTGACCGCATCATCAGTCAATGCAACACCAAACTCAGTCAACTTGTTCGCCGTGCAATAACAGCACTTTATTTAATAATTCTTCATCAAGAGTGATAAACGTATCGTTTTGACGATGTTTGTATGTGCGAAGCAGACCGGAAGAATCATCGTGCATGGCAACCATAAAAAATGAAGCAAGATTGAATGATGTGGTTTCGGTCTTTAAATTGTAAATATCGCGATTCTCTGAAAATATATTTTTTCCAGAAGATGATGATAAAACTTTAATTTGCTGACATCCCTATCCATAGGTGTTGCCGTATTATTTATCTAATTAGAATTGCTTTAAAAACCGCAAACAACTTTCTTCGAGTTGTAAAAGTCCTTGCTCTTCAATCGGGAAATGTCCTGCACCTTTTAGCATGACTATCTCTTTATCACACGCTAATCTGTCACAAAATAAGCGGCTTAAGGA
>WQTE01000079.1 GCA_009786445.1 Oscillospiraceae bacterium
TTGTATGTTATGAAGGTGAAATGCCAGTATCAATCGCTTCTCTTTGTTTCTATGACGGCAAAGGTGGAATATATAGTGTAGGAACTACACCTTCGGTTCGCAGCAAAGGGTTTGGGACGGTTGCTATAAAAACTTGCATTGACAAATGGCAAGAATTAAAAGGTACTGAATTATTTTTACAAACCGAAACAGGAAGCACCGTAGAAAAATGGTATCAAAGACTTGGATTTAAGACTCAATTTACTGGGAGATATTTCTCAAAGGAATCTTAAAGAAATCTACGTAGCGAATAAGCATTACACATATCAAACACTTGCAATACCACCGATTGTAATAATCGAGATTTTGAACAGCACGCCCATGAACAGGGAGAGTATTCCCTACTTCATGGGCGTTTTTGCGTTCAAGCGGTGAAAAAACTCTTGACAAACGGCTAAGGAAATTGCGGTTATGGACGGCGAACGCTGCATATTGACTAAAATTTGTGGGAGCGACTGAAAACTGCTACATTTCATGCACTTGCTACACTCGCCCATTTATTGGAAGTGCAGCAAGTGTAGGAGTGTAGCAAAATTGAGGCGGTTTCACAAATTTTTTCTTGAATAGGTAAAACAGGCAGGGACGGTAGTGTTTCGCTCCTGCTGTGAATGTTTCAGATTATTTTCTTGCAAGAACATACCCGAACGATAACCAACCGCTATCTACCATTAACTCAATGTCTTTTTGATAATTTGGGTCATCACTTGTTGCCCCATGTTCAAGCCACCACTCTCCGGAATCTTCGCAATAGCCACTTTCAATTATCGTAAACCCTGCATCAGATACAGCCTTTCTCGTTACCTCTGCTGTAACAAAGCATTTGTCAAAGTTATGTTTTTTGCAACAGTCGGGTATAGGCATATCCATACACATTGGCTCGGCTAAACCTAAGATAGCTCTACCCTTTATGATTCGGTGGATTTCTTTCAATGCGGCAATATAACCTTCAAATCCTTGGTATTGTCTTATCATTTCCAAACAGGTTGTAACATAAGCGTAATCGAAATAATTATTAGGTAAAAGAGTGTTAGGAACGCCAACCTCAATACCGAGGATTTTGTCTTCAACGCCGATTTTACGAGCATTTTCCATTAAAGGCTCAATGTCGTAATCATCACCGCCTATTGTACCACCGGGGTCAATACCAACTATACTAACTCCGTATTCCTTTGCCAAGAAGCACGTTTGATGTCCACGATGGAAACCTATATCTATGAGTTTCTTGTTACTTTTGATAGCCATTTTTTCTGCCAAAAACTCGGCTAATTGCAATCCACCCGGTCCAGCATGACCATCAGAGTTGTTATCAATATTTTTATTCATAGTGTATCTTTTCGTTTTTCGTATTTCACTTAATCCACCCTTTTCTGCATTCATTATTCGCAAGCTGTAAAAATCATAGCATTATATTACCATGCCACTTATATCAGTAGCAAGGTAAATAACGATTATAATAAAAGATTATTTCAATCTACCCCTTGACATCAAAAACGAGAGTGCAGGAACATTCACACGGCGAATTGGCAACACCGTTTACCGTGTGAATGTGCATTACAGCAAGATGAGCAAAGAAACAAGTAACGACAAAATCACAAGGCTTGTTAAAAATGACATTTCAGGAAAGGCAGTGAATCAATGATGGCTATGAGGAAAATTTACGTCGGAGCATTGCAAAAATGTTCCACCCGTAGTATACTAAAGTGGCTACGGGTGAGCCGCTTGCCTGAAATGAGTATCCTATGAAGAGGCAAAGGAGCAAAATTATTATGTTAATACCATGTATACACTTTCAAGGAAATTGCGATGTGGCGTTGAAATTTTACAAAGATGCTTTGGGAGCGGAAGTAAAATCAATAAACTATGCAAAAGATGCACCACCGAACAGTGGCACAGACGAACTTCCACCGAACTTTGTAATGCATTCAGAAGTTATTATTTGTGGCACTAATTTTTCATTAACTGATGGTGCTGAAAGACCTATAAGTGGGGAGCACATTTCTTTTTTGATAATCTTTGACACAGCAGAAGAAGTAACTGCGGCATTTGAAAAACTTGTAGTTGACGGCAGTATTGTTGAGCCATTATCGCCTGTATTTTGGTCGCCCCTCTATGGTTTTGTTGTTGATCAATTTGGAGTGCATTGGCAGGTTATGGTAAAGCAATGACAAATCAAAAGCTGATTGACTATTGCTTGACTTTTCCCTCTGTGTATGAGGACTATCCTTTTGACGGCGAAAAAACTTCTCACAGCGATGATGGAGTGTGGGCGGTCATGCGCCATATGAGAAACAAAAAAAGCTTCGCTCATATTTATAAACGAAACGGAAAATTATGTATCAATTTAAAATGTGACCCTTTCAAAGCTGATTTATTGCGGAGTGTGTATTTAGACCTTGTTCCCGGATGGCATATGAATAAGATGCACTGGAATACAGTATATGTCTGCGGTGATGTGCCGATTGAAGAGCTTTACGACTTAATAAAACATAGCTATGACTTAATAAAACCGAAAGCGAGGAAAAACTCATAAGCCACATCGTAAATTGCTTATTGTACTAAGCATTTTCAACTCAATAGTCAACACACTTTATTTAGTTTATTCATTGATCTCCTCCTAAGCTCTCTCCGCTAAAAATATCGACACTCTGCTTTGCAGGACTCTTGCGGTATCTTCGGCTGTTGAACCGTCGGCGAAAAACGGTTGCAGGGATTCGGTTATTATGTTTCTCAAAGCAGTATCGACACTGCGCCGCCTTCTGCTCGTATTTGTTATTATTTCCATTACTTCCGTGGCTTCTTCTTCGGTCATGGCATATCCCCAAAAACCAGACCCCAAACCCCAAAAAGGATCTATTAAACGTGGCACTTCCACGCCATCAACAATCTCCGGAGTCATTGCTGCATCTATAAGTTCTTCGAGTACATCTATACGCAGGGGCAACTCAAATAAATCCAGGGGCAACTCAAAATCAGCTATAGCACCATCTCTGGTCAGAAACTGCCTTATAAAATGCCAAGCAGCTTCGATGTTATCCGAAGCTGCGCTAATGCTGACCATAGTTCTATTCCCGGCCAAGATTTCGTGCTGTCCATCCGGGCTAAACGGCATCCCTAGGAAAATAAGTTCCATATCCGGCGAAGACACACCGGTTTGCAATGAATAAATATCTCCGATTATGTCAAAGAAAAATACTGTACGCCCGCTATTCCAATCTTCCACTTCATTTCTGAGGTTGAACTGATAGCGTTCAGGCAATGTTGCTGCAAGATTCAGCAGATTAATAAAAGCAGGATTATCTATATGAGCTACGTTATTTTCCCAGTCGATAAACTCATCGCTGAACGTTAACAATGTTTCTTCCACGAGCCAGTACCGGTTAAACATATCCGGGCCCAAATGGCGTGAATCCGACTCGTCCAGCCATCTGAAAACGTTCTCCAGTGTCAGTTCACCTACCTGTTCCATAACATCTCGGTGCGAAAAATAGACAAAAGACCTAAAACTGCTGGATATAAACTGCAATCTGCCGTCCCGGCTCTCAAATCCGCTGAGAACACCCGGCAAAAAATCCTCCCTGCTCAACTCCGGGTCTGAATCAATTAAACCGTAAAGGCAGATAAGAAACTCAGTGTTTTCAAATTCCTCGGCAGAAGATCCTACAATAATATCGGGACCTCTGCCTGCTATCATATCTATATTAAAGCGGGTTTGTGCTGCTTCCCAACCATAAATATCTCCATAATCTTTAATTTCAATTTGAAATTCTTGATTTTCACGATTAAATATTGTGACAGCATTTCTTATTTCCTGCGAAACCCCAGCCCCGCCCACAGTTATGAC
This sequence comes from Oscillospiraceae bacterium, assembly GCA_009786445.1. Taxonomy (GTDB): domain Bacteria; phylum Bacillota; class Clostridia; order Oscillospirales; family Oscillospiraceae; genus WRMH01. The sequence continues at coordinate 3,881 of WQTE01000079.1, forward strand.
AACCGGGTCTATTGTTACCTCGTCCCTTGATATTTGCATCAATATAAAAGATTCTGCCTGTGTGAGCAAACCCGAATATAGCACAAACAAGCGCCCATCTTGTAAAAATTCTATGTGAATGTCTGTAAAACTGCCGAGGTTTAGTTCAAACCAGTTAAATAATGGCGTTGCAGTGGCCGTGGAGAGTTCATAACCTACTATGGTTGTGCCGTCAAATAGCAATAAATCGTATATGCTGCTTCCGCCTGCGCTGAGTGCAGTCCGGAAATTCTGCCCTATGAAATAACTTTCTTCGCCAATATCTCCTGTCTCAAAGTTTATCTCACGTATAGTGCCGTTATCTGCCTCGCTGCCCCATACTACAACCCTTCCGTCATATAGTTTTAACAGATTCTCATCTTGCGCTATATCTACTTGCCCGGTGAGTTCCATGTTTCTATCAAGCAGCAACACGGCATACCCTTCTGCTGCAGATACTACTAACGCAATATTTTCTTGCTCGGCGAATATCGCTTGCCTGAGATTGAAGTGTGTTACATTCGGTATTATATTGGAAAATGTAACATCTGCTAACAACTCGTCGGGCAATTCAATTTTGATTATTTCGTTATCTTGTGGAATGTACATGCCGTGGAATATTGTAGAGTCTGTGTCAATGATTGACAGGGAATAGAAAAATTCAATGTTTCCGTCCTCTCTGATTTGCAGCCCTGCTATAGAAGAAACACGAGGTGCAGGGATTTGAATAGTTTGCCGGTCGCTTCCATCAAGTTCCATGTTTGTAACATATATGTTTCCCCCCTCGGAATCAGCATACCAATAATAAATCCGGTTATCGCGAAGTTGTACCCCCTGCACATGGTTTGTCAAACTTTGCATTTCAATTTGTTCTGTTGAAAATGTAAACTCCTCAATAAAAGAATTATCTAATGAGCCTGCCGGCACTGTGCCCGCTATATTATTAATCGGTGGATTTGAATTGTTGCCGTTATCGCAGGCTGCGAGTGACACTATGGCAATAACAGCTACAAACAATAATTTTATAGTTTTTTTCATCGTTATTTCTCCCTCGACTTAGACATTCGTTAATAAATTGTTTACATATATGGATTTTACACATTAACCACAGAGTTATGCTCCAGTAACCATGCACCTGCCTTTTCATTTCGTTTGCTCAAATTTTCCATATTACTGTTAGTAGTAACTTGAGGATATTCGTTCAAACAAAAATGAAAAGGCGGTGCATTGTCTCCGGTAAATCTCAGCGGAAGTTCAGCCTGTTGTTATGAGTATTCAACAGGTAAAGATTGTAGCCAAATTGTTTGAGGAGTTGTTAGGAACTGGCGAGAAACATACACATTGCGGTTACCAACAGGTCGTCCATACACCCTGACGCGTGCAAAACCTCCATCATTATTAAAAGCCCAAGCTATTACAGTGACCGCTTCTCCAGCTTGTAACTGTCCATGTGATCTGGAGTTTGTGTTTGGTAGGTCTCTTATATTAACACCGCTTGCAGTGGCAAGGGAAATCAAAATTGTCGGCGACATAGGTTCAGCGCCTGTATGTATATCTTCTTCGAGTGCATTGTTCGCGTTTGCTACTGACGTTGGAAATGATGCTACAATGGAAAATATCATCATAAACGTCAAAATTGAGGCAAAAATTTTTCTTTTCATTGTTTTAAACCCCTTCTTCTAAAAAAATTGTTTTCTTGTGTCTTGTGTTTATGCATACATCGTCTTGATACACGCCACCTTTACGCCGCAATCATAAGCATCACCCTCTCTGATTTCAAATCATAGCAACTTCGTTGCAATGATAACCTGTAGGTTATCGTGAAAATCTCAGTTTCAAGATAATTTTGCACATTGAGTACCCCTGAAATATTATTGCAACGCCCTATCAATCCAATTACTAACCGCTTCAGTTGAGCCGTTGCGGGTGACATTTGCATTAATGGTTAAACGATATGTATACCCCCTTGTTACAGCGTGTGTATCGCTGAATGTTAGCATTGTGCCATCAGCACTCAAGTTTCTCCATGTTTGAATCGTGCTAAAGGTGCCAGATGCATTCCTTCTGGATAAAATGGCAGTAGCTGTGATTCTTGAAGTTCCGGAAAACCCTCTTACAACTGCTCCAACATTTGCTGTTGTGCCGGTAAATGATAGCGTTACATTGACAAAGCTTGTGTTATCCCAATATGGCTGGACTGCTTCAGGAGGTTCTATAACGCTTGGTGGTACAGCGAGTACTACTGTGGAGTTTGCTACAGATAATGCGGTCAGAACAATAAGTGCCAAAATAAACTTGCGTGTTTTCATAATAAAAAAATCCCCTTTTCGTTTTATAAGAAGTTTTTAGCTTCTATATAAATAACGATTAAGGGGATTAGTTTGCAACAAGTATTGATAAAATTTTTTGTAATTATTTAGTTTTTATTTTTTTGTTACAGTGTGTGCCATGCGAAGCAACTCATCAATACTGACATGTCCCTCCAAAAGGAAAGCAAAACCGTCCTGTGTCCAAATAATGCGCGATGGATAATTTTCAGCCATTGGTACAAACATATGGAACTCAATGCCATTGAAATAAGTGCGCTCAAACTCAGCTTGTTCATCATCGACAGCAAATGAAATATATCCGGTGGGCGCATAATGGAGCATTACCTCAATATTATCAACATTTGCATATACTATTAAAGATGAATAACCTATATCTATTCTTTCAGTTTTGACAAATCCATCAGGTACAAAACCAATAACCCATTCAGTGCTTTCGTGTGCGGTGGGGTTATCCGGGAAGATGAAACGCGTAAATCCGTCAAACCACTCCGAAATTACATTTGATACAGAAGCTCGCACTTCGGAATTGGTCATAAGCATTCCAAAGAATAAAGCACTTAATATTATAGCAAATATCGCTGCTCGTTTGGCGTTGTTAAAAATGGTATATCTGAGAATACGGTATTGTTCTTTCCGCAACAATGCCTTCATACGCACTTCATGATGATGCGAAATTGTATACCTTGCCTTAAGCTCCTCTTCCGTTGGAATGGATTCTAACTCATTTATGTGGTCATCAATGACAGCACTGCGCAATAAGGCTTCTGAAAGATTTGCTTTGTTTTCGCTAACCACTTTGTTTACCTTCCTTGAGTAAAAGTTTCTTCAATTCCTTTTTTGCTCTGTGAATTTTCACTGAAATATGTCGCTGTGGTTCGTCAAGCATTTCAGCAATCTCCTTATTGCTCAACTCATGATAATAGCGTAATTGAAAAACAACCTTATAATGCTCCGGCAAAAGTGAAACACAATCAACCAGTTCCTTATAAGCTTCCTTGCTTATAATATGCTCAGAAATGTCAAACTCATACGATATAATATCACTCTCGTCTATAGGTTCTTCTGATATGTTTTTTTCACCACGCAACAGGTCAATTGCTTTGTTCTTTACTATTATAACGATTTGGGAACGCAGTTTACAACGTGAAAGGGATAAATATTTCTCTTTATGCTTGATTAGTGAGATAAATGCGTTATGAACTGCATCCTCTGCCATAGCTTGGTTTTTTGTTATTCTCATAGCAACGCTCAGGCAAGTGTAATGCAATGTTTCATATATCTCAGCCATTTTGCTGCGTTCATCTTCAGTTTCAAGAGCAGACAAATAGAGAAATAACAAAATACCATCTCCTTATCAAAAGTACCGCAGATTGCCATGCTTCGCGGTTTTGGCGGAGATGGATAGCGGAACGAATACACGACTTACAGGATTATATATAATGAACCATAGCAGAACATCTAGTACAACAAAACAAGAAGACAGCACCAACTGTTCAATTTCAAAATATATTAGCCATTGTACGCTTATAGAGCATGAATGTCAACAATCGCAAATTAACAGACGCCATGTCGTTTAGTGGTACGCCCAAGTCAGTCAGGACACGGAGCATTTTGAATGTTGTTATCTGTGTCGGGTGATAGTTCCTGTAGCTGCTGTTGTTACCATTGCCACGCTTCGCCGCAGGGAAATATCCGTTGTTGTCATAGTGGCGCAGGGTTATTTCAGGCACTCCCACCAAATCGGCAAATTCTTTGATTGTGAAATAGTCTTTGTCGATGCATTTGTTGCTCATGCTTTTGCCACTTCCCACTTACACATATTGCGAACAAGATTGCATATATCAGCGGTGCGGTACGTGCAATCTTGTTGCTATCTCTGCAAGTCGCTATTGTGTGTTTCACTTCATACGAGCCTGTTTGCGGTACATTCAGAGGATTGCTGTGAGCGGAGGGAGGTAGATATAATTTTCAACCGGCAGGGCTTGGGTGGATTCCATGCCCTGCTTTTATATTTTCACTTCTGACTGGATGGTGTGGCTGTTCAATTAAAGATGGTCATTTAACCTTGACCATCTTGACTATCTTCATTAGAAAACAGGGCAGATTCTTCCCTTTCTGCAATCAAGTCATCTTCATCTTGGGCTAAAACATATTCGACTTGTTTAATGAGTTGTTCTTTGTTGGGCAGAAGCAAGGTGTACTTTGAGGCGAATATGTGATTTTCCAATCCACCCAAGGCATATTCTGCAGCTATAGCATCTTTATCTGCACAAAGAATTATTCCGATGGGCGGGCTGTCATCAGGTGAGTTCACTTCGGTTTTATAATAGTTGATATATGAGTTCATTTGCCCTGCATTTTCGGCTCTAAATTTCCCTATTTTTAAGTCAATCAGGACATAGGCTTTAAGAATTTTATTGTAAAACACCAAGTCTATCTTATAGTGTATATTGTTTATGGTCACCCGCTGTTGTGATCCAACAAACATAAAACCACGCCCAAGTTCAAGCAAAAAGTCCTCGATATGCTCCATAAGCTTCTTTTCAAGTCCTTTTTCCTTTTTGATTTTGTGTTCTTGTAAGCCAAGAAACTCCAAAACATAAGGGTCTTTTACAATATCCTCAGCTTTATCGATTACATGACCTTCTCGTGCCAACTCAATTAACTTTTGCTTTCTTTGATTGCTATCGGCAAGCAAAAGTCGTTCAAATAAAGCAGCATCTATCTGTCTGCTCAATTCTCTTACAGACCATCGAGAATTGAGAGACTCTTTTTCATAAAATTTTCGTGCGTCAACATCTGAAACCGCTAACAATTCACAATAATGCGACCAAGTTAAGTGTCCAGACACCGTCTGGACATCGGGATAATTCAGATAAAAATTTCTCATGTTAAAAAGATTGGAGCGTGAAAAACCGCGCCCAAACTCATTTGTGAGAGATTTTGAAAGGTTTAGGATAAAATTTCTTGCCGTTGTGTCATTGAAAGCGCTTGATTGATCGGCAATTAGTCGCCCTATATTCCAATAGGCATTTAACAGCTCGCTATTTACGGCAGTAGCAACATTTTTTCTTGTTGTTTCTACGATTTGCTTGATTTCACCTACAATTTCCAAATTAGGATTGCTCGGTATCAGTTTGCTCATAAAGTAAAATTCCTCCTGTTATATTATTCGCTTTTCGCCCTGTTCCTATAGACGTTATACTTATTTTTGCATTTATGCTCACAAAATTCGGATTTCGGGTGTGTGGCGAGAAATGCACGATTGCAGAACTTGCACGACCGCAGGGGCTTCGCCGCATCCGTCAGCATCAACCCGAATACTACATTTATAATAGTCATCAGTGACTTGAAATCCCAAACGATTGTGGGTTTATCAAACAGCTCTATATGAAACGAAGGCACATTGCCGTCAAATGCGGCAATCGCTTGTCGCTGTAATTCGGCAAGCTCCGGGTCGGTTTTCTCCAATTCATAATACATCGAGCTTGCGCAGAATATCAATGCCCAATCTGCAAATTGGGTTTTCAACCACTTGTAGGATTCAGCATATCCACGCTGATAAACCATTTCAATAGCAGCCGGCTTATTGCGTGCGGCAAGTGAAACCATGAGCGAGCCATCATCTTTTGTGTAATGGCGATGAGGGTTCGGGTCGGCGTTTATATCGTTATCAAAAGGAAAGAACAATTTTACATAATCGGCAGAAAGCATGGATTGCTCACGAACAAAACGATTTTTTGCAAAGTATGCTGTTTCAAAATCCACAAAATCGGGCGTGGTTGGAAGTGCTGTCATAAAGCCCAAGAGTCCGTATTTCTCGGCAAACACGCACATTTCGGCAATTAAGCGATTATCATCATAATATTGCTTTTCGCTGCTCATACACTTTAAGCCGATATTCAGCGCATCCACAACCATTACTTCCGCATTTTCAATAGGATCGTACACGGCAGGTGTGGCGTTGGGCGCAGGGCAAATATACCAATCGCCGTTATCGGCTGGCTTGGCATCATATTCACTGAACTTTATCCATCGGGACGAAGCACTTCCGAACATCTCTGTAAATTTCACTTAATCACCACTATTTCCCATTAAATGTTGTGGTTCTTGCTCGTGCATTTTCTTTCTGCCCCGCTTTTTCTTGGATGAGGGCTTAGAGATGTGGCTAATGATAGACACAATCTTTACTTTATCGTCTTTAGCTGAATATGCCTCCAAGAATAATCGTTGTCGTTTAGAAAACGCCTGTTTTTCAGCGACTCTTTTGACAAGTGCGGAAAACAACCCAGCTTGTGCATTTTCTATCATCTTATCAGTCAGCTTGCGGACGTTTCTATCAGTCATATCATTACCATGGGCTACTCTCTCCGTGGAGCGACTCAGAATGTATCGCTGGAAAAACGCCGATTTCTGTTTATCTGTTGCCTTTTCTACAACATTTGCAACATCGGGATCGCTTGTAAGATGGTGCATTTCACATATGCAAAGGAAGATGAGTGTTAAAAAATCTTCTTCATAAGAAATCCAATCCTCAAAGTCCCAATCAAACATATTATTGGAAACGGCTTGTTCGTAATAACGCTCCCGTCGTTCCCGGTTTGCATCACGCTTATCCCACCACTTTCTCACGCTTTCAAATTCATCGGGAGTTCGGGCGGCTTCCTCTAATCGGCTCAATGCTTCAGCGGCAAGCTCGCGTTTTAATCGCTTACGCTCCGGGCTGTCGGTGGCGACGTTTTTCAATGGTATAGTGTATATCATGGAAATCGCCGCCTTTCCTTATTTCACACCAAAGATCCTGTTGGTTACTCATATATCTACCCTATTATATCACAACCGAATAAAAATTTTAAGAAATATTTTCAAAAGAGTTCCGATTTGCTTATTTAATTTCTCCACTATGTAGAGGGTGTAATATTACGACTCGCTCGTGAGTTACTCCCCACACTAAAATCATAGAGGAGGTCTGCTTATAACTAAGCAAAATCAAACCGTCACCGCCCCTTGCCCGGTTCATAATGAGCCGGGCAACGCTTTTTTTCGCAAGCGAATTGGCAATACAGTCTATTCTGTCGGCGTGCATTTTTGTCCGGACAGCAAGGAAACATTGCAGGACAAAGTTCTGCGAATGGTAAAAAACGACTTGCAATTCATGCCCCTGCGCGCTAAGATTGAATTACCGCAAACAGGTCGTGTGCTTGAAGGAGGTTCATCATTATGATGAATAACTACAAGCAAACTGCCAAAAAACCTCGCAAAATGACCGCTCTGTACGAGAGGCTTTCGCGGGACGATGACATGGACGGACTTTCAAACTCTATTCTCACACAGATGCAGATTTTGGAGGATTTCGCCAAGAAAAATAAGTTCACCAATATCCGTCACTTCCAAGATGACGGTATCAGCGGCACAACTTTTGACCGCAAGGGTTGGAACGAGCTTATCGAGGAAATAAAAGCCGGAAATGTGGCTATTGTCGCCGTAAAGGAGCCTTACGTCAAGCAAAAACTAAAATTTTCTTAAAAAATATTTTTGCCTACATAAGTTGGAAACCGCACTCGTATGAGCAAGTGCGGTTTTGTCGTTTA
>WQTE01000080.1 GCA_009786445.1 Oscillospiraceae bacterium
TCACCTTCAAATAATATGCGGTCATTTATGCCAATGAGTCTGCCAAAGAAAACATTGTCCTCGTCAGAAAATTCAACGCTACCATAAAATCCTCTATACTCCATAAAATTTTTCACAGCAATCCCTCCTGACTTAATTCGTCAATCAATTCTTTAATTTGATACGCATGAAGCTCTTTACTCGGGTGTGGTTTATGCATCCGAAAAACTTTCTGACCTCGCGCAAAAGCGACACGAGAGCCACCGGTTTTACCCGAAGGGAGCATAGAATAGCCACATATTTCAAGCAAAGTTTTTGCCTGAGGAAAAGTAAAATCCCGAGGTCGAGATTTGAGCTTTGATACAAGTTTTTCCTTTTTGCTCATTGAAAAATCACCACCAATTTATAGTATACAGCAATAAAATCAAATTTGCAACTAAAAATTAGTTGCAAAAAATTAGTTGCACACCTTTACGGGCAACCGCCACATTCACAGCCTGAGAGCTTACCAGTATACCTCTGTGTGCGGGCGAGTTTAGCTACCCTCTGAGTGTGTCTGCGGCAGAACGTGGGGCGGTGCTGAACCGGAATATTTCTGCAAAGCCGATACCGCTACCGCAAGGGCGACTAAACCTCTTCTTCTTACTTTTGTTTTCATTAGCTTTCTCGTACAGGCTCTTACGGAGCATATAATTTTACCACTTTCAATAGCTGTCAGTATTCTGTGGCTCTTTGCCTCTTCCCTTAGTTCATGTAAGGTCTGCGTATTTGGCGGTATATTGAAATCGTCATAACGCATAACAGCTTCGTGAAAAGCGAGTTTCTGTAAAGAAAGAATCTCGGGCAAGTCACAGTCATGTGCTGGTAATATTTCCACCATTCATACCCACCGGTCTTTCTTCCTGATACTGGTCTTATAATTCACTTTGGAATCATTTTTAATAGTAAGTTTACGATTCCAAGGGATTGCCACTTTTCCACAGTTCCTCTATCTGCCCCCTATATACATCGTAAGATTTGCCACTGGTCGGTGTTAGGGCTATTGTTGGTATATCATCGTTAGACGTTGTGCTTAATAGCGGGATAACCCTGATATACCCATTGGTCTCATCTTTATCAGCAGCAAAGTAAACTATTGGCATAATCTTGTTCACTACTTTCATTTCTATATTGCGTTCGCCCTTTAACCCATTAACAAAATATTCTATCGTAGTCTTATCACCACTAAATTCTGCTCCTCCACGCATTTTTGTGTACATATCTAGTAGCTCATCATTATTAGGATTGGCAAAAAGTACCTTAACCTTAACGCCTGAACTACTATGTAATTTGGCTTTATCTTTAATTTTATTGCCAAGGCTTCCCCAAGAATTCATTGTCATGCCAATTATGAACAGTTCTTTCTTCGCTTTCATGATTTTGTCTCTAACATCTGCGTCACTATCTTCCCATGTTTCGAGGGGGATTGTGCTAGATGAGGGTATTTCACCGGCTTGTTTTATGTCTTCAATGTGCATGATGAGAACGATGAAATTACCTGAAATTACTACGAACATCACGGCAATTATCTGGTAAGAAAATTCTTTGAATATAAAGCTGATTAAAACAGCCACTACGGCCAAGGCGGTAGTAATAATGCTCAGCCGGTTCCTCTTATCGTTTAGGAATCTCTTCATTAGTACCCTCCTCAAATTATTAGTCGAAACGAACAAATGTTAGTCTTCCCTGTAGTTGTAGATTTTCCTGAAGCCCTTGACACTGTCGGTATACCCCATTTTCTCATAAAACGTATGTGCCTCCGCGCGAAATGCCGATGAAACAATGACAGAATACCCGCAATTCCTATCATGAGCAAAGGTGTCCAATGCCGCAAACAGCCTACGACCGATACCTTGCCCTTGGAATCCTGGCAGAACGCTTACATCTTCAACTACCATAAAATTCTTCCCTTCAAATGCCAAAGTTTTGCAACATATCCCCATCGCTGTGCCGATTAATTCGCTTTTAGAGACAGCAACCAAAATCAGATAGTCATCGTTGTTTATTATTTCCTGATAAACCTTCTCTGAAAGCTCCAGCTTATTCGCCAGAAAATCGGGCATTATTCTTTCATACAGCATCATAAGCTGCGGAATATCGCGAATAAGTAATTTCCGTACGTCCATTAAGCACCCCCCGCCCTCTATAACCTACGAAGATTTGCGCCAAAGGTTTCGTTCAAAATCTTTTCAACAACATTGGCACAGCCTTCTATTTCCTCTGCCTTCAATGTCTTTTGCAGTGAGCCGATTCGTAATCTAAAAGTGATAGATTTCTTGCCGACCGGCACCTGTTTGCCTTTGTATTCGTCTACAAAAGACACATCATGCAATAACTCGGTATCACTCTTTTTTTCGATAATGACTGCATATATGTCCTGCCATTTGGTTGTTGCGTCAAACAGCATAGATATATCATACTCAGTCACCGGGTAATCCGGAAGGTGAGTGTACTCGTTTGTTCTGGATGGCAGCGGTTTCAGCGCATCTATGGCTAACTCAAACAGCACGGCAGCCGCATTGCGGCGGAATTTGCATTCGCGTGATGCTTTCCGTGACAAGAGAGCCACGTTTCCTATAACCTCACAGTTATGACAGATATTAAGCCATGCTACGTTATCTGCCCACACAGGCTTCTTGTTTCTTTCAAATGTTATCGGCTCTACATGAAGGTAGCGTGGAAGTGCTTCAATAACACCCTTTGCTTTTCTAAAGAGAGTATTGACATTCTCTGAGGCACCTGCAAATGCACCAGCGATGTTTCTGACTTGTTGAGGCAATGACTCACGCAAATCATATACAGCTTCAAAATCGCGATTGTAGAACACTTGTGCAGATTCAAATATTCCAAACTCATTAAAATGGCGCAAATTGCCGGATACAGCTTTGCACAGATTAGGCAGAAGCGAATTGCGAATGAATCGTTCACTAGGAGATGGGGGAGCAACTAAAGACAACATGCCATCGCTACTTCCTAAAATTGCACCTATGTACTCATCGCCTACCCAAGGGTACGTAAATATCTCATCCATGCCGCATGTAAAAGCCAAGTATTCACGCATCCTTCGGTCAACATAGACTTTAGGCTGATTTATTGCTTCCTCGAATGATGTATGAATGGGTGTGGGTGCGAAGTTCTCATATCCATGCATTCTGGCGATTTCCTCCATGATATCATCGGGGATTGAAATGTCTCCCATTGAACGCCATGTTGGAGCAACGATATGCATATTATCGCCTTCAAAACCAACATCGAAACCGAGACGAACAAGCAGAGTTGCGATGTCTTCATTTGATATATGCTTTCCGAGTCTTTTTTCTAACCACCTGAGAGAGATGTTGATTTTTTTGACTTCCAAGTGCTCAGGGTAGTTATCATGAAATCCGGTGACGACCATATCCGGATAAAAATCTGCAAACATGTGCATAGCAATAGATAGAGTAATATCGGCTCTCTCCGGGTCGATACCCTTGTCGTACCTTGCGGACGATTCTGTGCGCACCTCGTGGCGCATTGAGGTTTTCCTTATTCCAATGGCATCGAAATTGGCGATTTCCAGTATAACCCCACTCGTATTGGGTAAAACTGAATCCTTTTCTCCCCCCATAACTCCGGCCAGACCAACAGCACCTTCGTCATCCGCAATAACCAAATCTTCCGTTGTGAGAACTAGCTCTTTGCCATCAAGGAGCAGGAGTTTCTCTTTGTCGAAAGCACGACGCACTGTTATATGCCCTTCTATTTTATCTGAGTCAAAGGCATGTGTAGGCTGACCTGTTGCAAGCAAAACGTAGTTTGTTATATCAACAATGGCGTTAATCGGACGCATCCCCACCCGCCAAAGGCGACTTTGTATACCAAAGGGTGCTGGCTTTACTGAAAGATTTTCGATTTTTACACCAGTGTATCGAGGGCAACGCTTTAAATCTTCTATAGCAACTTCAAAATCTGGTGTTAACGGTGGTTTGAAGGGCTCAAAGCCAATCAGCGGAACATCGTATATAGCAGATATCTCTCTGGCAATTCCATAATGACCCCATAAATCAGGTCGATTGGTGAGAGATTTATTGTCAATCTCCAAAATTACATCTTCAAGACCAAGCGCAGAAGCAAGCGGAGTACCCGGAGGCACTTCAAATTCGGATAGGTCAATAATCGTGGCTTCCTCTCGATATGGGAAAAGGTCAGATAATCCTGCCTCTGGGGATGCGCAAATCATGCCGTAGCTCTCCACGCCATATATTTTTTTGCATTCAACCTTAGTAGGATCTCCGATACCGTGCCAACGAACCATTGCACCTGGAAGTGCCACAGCAACCCTCATGCCTTTTCTCAAGTTGATACCGCCACAGACAATTTTACACATATCTTGATTGCCTACGTCAATATTGCATACAAATTGAGCACCCGACTTGCTTTTGTCGGGATGTGGGAGTATATCGCATACAACACCTACTATCATATTGTCATATTGCCGTGCTAATTCAGTCATGCTCTCCACTTCTACCGTAGCCATAGTTATGTCGTGGGCTAGGCGAGACAATTCCAAGTCCTCCGGTATTTCAACATAATCCCTTAGCCAATTCAGAGATATTTTCATGTTCAATTCCTCCTAGCAGAATTGTCGCAAAAACCTAAGGTCAGCACTATGAAATAGCCGTACATCGTCCACACCATAGCGCATCATTACCAATCTATCCAAGCCGATATTTACATAAAAACCAGTATATTCCACAGGGTCAAGCCCCCCGGCTCGAAGTACATTAGGATGCGGTGTGCCGCCGGGCATCACTTCAATCCACCCGATATGTTTGCAGACACTGCAGCCGACACCATTGCATACAAGACACCCCATGTCAATTTCAAAGCCCGGCTCGACAAACGGAAAAAACCCAACGCGCATCCTGACGGGAACATCCTTACCGAAAACCTTTGACAAGACACTTTTTATCATCACATGTCCGGCAGAAAATGGAAATTCGCGGTCGACAATCAATGCTTCATATTGAAAAAACGCCCGCTCATGCCGCGCATCAGTCGATTCATTTCGATACACTCTACCGGGGTAGACAAACCGATATGGCGGTTTATTCGTCTGGAGATAGCGGACACTTGCGCCTGTGAGATGCGGTCTGAGGCAAAGCCTATCGCCGCCTCCGCCTGTATCGTGCCCTGCCAACCAAAATGTATCCATGCTCTCACGTGCGGGATGGTCAGGCCGAAAATTGAGATTATCAAAAGCGTATAGCTCGCTTGTTATATCGGACTCTTGAAACTCTTCAAATCCCATGGAGCGAAAAGCATCGTTAAGGTCGTAGCACATTTGGGTTATGGGATGTAGACTTCCACGGGTTGGATGTATTCCGGGGAGAGTGGTGTCAAAATCCGGGAGAGCCCATGAAAATTCGGGCGCAATTTCATTTTCCCGTCCTTCAATCATCACAGTTAATTCGTCCTTGACGTTATTAACTGAGCGACCAAACTTTCCGCGCTGTGAAGCCTCAAGTCGGGGAATTTCCTTTAGCAGGAGAGCAATTGAACCATGTTTGCCCAAAAGCTCTGATTTAGCAAGCTTTAGATCTTCTGAAGTCTTTGCCTTCGAAATTTTGTTTTTACCTTCGCGTAATATAACATTTAGTTTATCCTTCATATCCGCAATCCTCCATTCTTAACAAAAGAACTCAATGGACTTCGCACGGGCAACCTTGTGAAGCTCCCTTATGAACTCCATGAAGTAATCAATCCCATCTGAAGCACCATCTTTATAGGCGGTTTCGTGCCAAGGATTCATGATTGTCGATCTCATCACAAATAGCTTCCCCCCTTGGGCTTCGTAAGCGCAAGAACCATCCTCTATATCTACGCCCTTTCTCTGAAGCACTGTGTTTATTATTGACCACGGATATTGCTCTTTAGTTAAAGTAGAGCTTGAAAGAAAAAAACCACAAGTGTTTATGTTTCGACTATTTTCTTTGATGTCAAACTCGTTATAAATGGCATCGTTAAATTTATTTAATTGCTCTAGGCTAAAAGTGCAACTCATCATTGATGATTTTTCACTGAACTTCGGGAAGCTTGATTGCCACTTCATAGGTACAACAATAAAGCAAACAACATTTGTGTCTATGTTATCGTACAGAGGGATGAAGCGGAATGGGTGTCGAGTCATCAGGATATCTCCCAGAACTTCAATGCTGGAACTTCTTTTTTTGTTTCTAGTTGTCATGTCTGCCATTGACTTCGACAGCTTTTCAGCCTCATCGTCCACAACACCAAATTTCGACAATGTTTCCTTCAAGACAACATTTAATCCTTTATCGTTGACATCCTTTTCTTTTTGTTTCGCCTTTAGCTCCGCAAATTCCTTTTCAAAGCAAAAAAACATTTGGCTACTGTGCTGGTTCAAATAGTAGTGGAATCTTTTTGCGCTAAGAATGGTTGACTTGATAATTTCGCCGTGATTGCGTAAGTTCAACGGAATCGTGGTGGCGGTCAGCCAGCAGGCAAGTGCTGCTGCTCCCGGTTTTGACCCCTCTAATATGTAAGGACCAACGGTTTCGGTTATATCAGTGGCTCCATCTTTAAATATATAGCTCGCCTTTTGTCCTATAAGTTTAACATGCTCTTTATCTCTGAATGCAACAACGCCAGCCGGGTACGGTATGTAGCCCAGCTTGTGCGGGTCTATAGTCACTGAGTCGGCAGATTCAATCGCAAGAAAGGCCTTCACAACTTCCTTATCATCCCAATTAAACACTTTAAGTGGTATTTTGGTTTTAGGTTTTTTAGGATTATCTTTGTCGCTTGAGTATTCGAAGTCATTTCTGAAGTCGCTTTTTATCTTCATATGCTCAATATAATGGTTGGCCAAGGCATCGATTTTATCTTCATTAATACCGTTAGCATTTTTATCAAACTCTTTAAATTGATCATCACGGAATAAGGTTCTTATATATCCTCCCCAGGCGGCGTCAACATGAAGCCAAAATGAGCCAAGACCGTCATCGCGAAGTTTTTTTCTTGAAAAATGCACCTCATGAATAGGGTCGACAGAACCCTCCTCCGTTGTTCCGGCCACAACAATAACAGAAGCTACATACTTATGAATTTCTATCTCCGAATTGTACTCTTTGGAGCAATTTAAATTCCGTATTTCAGATTCTAGATACTCATGGTCAATCCTAAATTTGTCTGTCAAACGAATCAGTTTCACGGATTTTTCACCATACCCTAGTATGCTGGCAGCTTTTCTGAGCGAATAGTGGTATGATGCAGGAATAAAAATTACAGGTTCAAGACGTAATTTTTCTATATCTTCGATTTTCTTGAGGACACCGTGATAACCGTTCCGCCGAATACTGTATTCGCTCTCATCCACCATGAAATCGAAGAAGCATTCAGTCAATTTCCTGCTCTCGCCTTCTATTTCTAATCTCTTCCCATACAAACACTTCAAAAATCTTTTCTGCTCAGAAATAACATGCCTAGTGCTGAAACCGATGAGTGCCTTCGTGTTTAGTGGCTGTGTTTGACTACTTTCCAATTTGAACTCGAATAGTATCTCATTATATTTTTCTTCATGTTTTTTACAGAATTCCCTTATGACTAATGGTAAAAACTGCACTTCGCGCGCAACCCACAATGCTTCAATATTTGCAACAGTGCCGCCAGAGCAGATATGAGCCCATGCGGTATTTTTGTTGTACCCCAGCATTGCACAAATCATTTTTCCGAATTCTTGTTCCTTTTGAAGGGTTACCGGGGCAGCCTCAGTAGCCACATTATTAGGATTGTATAACATCCCTGCGAAATATCCCAAAACGGCCGGCATGGCTTGTTCGGAAAGCATATGACCAATGTATCTCGGTGAATAAAAGGGAAAGTGGTCTTTTAGTTTACCGAGGACAGATTGTAACTCCGTTTCAATTTTATCAAGCCAGACTTGATTTTCTCGAATCTGAAGGCTAGTTAGGGCGTAGGGATCTCGATGAAAATAATTTCGCCTCCAGTTTACATAATCTGAAAACACTTTGTTTATCATGTTTATCAAAAAATCTGCATTTTCGGATTTCGGTCCCAGAAACATAGCATGCGGCGGCATAGGTTGTTGATTATTTTCTTTCATATTGTCACCTCGTTTTTTGAAAATCCCTAACAACCATTACTCCGCCATCAACAACCTGCCATCATCTCACTATTTTCTGTGAAGAAAGATTTACTCACCCTGTGAAAACCATTTCAGGGGACATATAGCAAAGTATTAATGGTGGAGTAAGGCATTACACCTGACAACTTGGTGCTCTGAAGCAGACTTGAACTGCTGACACACGGATTTTCAGTCCGTTGCTCTACCAACTGAGCTACCAGAGCTAATGTCTATAGGTGAAACTCTGCCCCATAGACACATCAGCCTATGGGCAAATCACTCGTTGTATTACCCCGCTTTGCTAAAATATTAAATCTACCGTCACCAAGCCATCAATCCAGTTCAAGTAGCCAATCTGTAGTAACTCCAAGCAAATTAGCCAATGTTTTCAATTCAAAATCTTGAACCATGCGTTGCCCATTTTCTATTCTGCTTATAGTATCCTGTTCGAAGTCCACACCTTCACACTGTGCTTTGGCTGCCAGCTCGGCTTGCGAATACTTGTACCTGACCCTTGCCTCCCTAACACGGTCACCTGACATATTTCTTCGTTCTCCATAATCCCCTATCGTCAACGCTGTTCCTCGCTTTTTCAGAAATCATTTCATGGGATTCTACCATACTAATCGATGGAAAATATGGCAGAATCCCATAACATGCAGAAAAATTGCATTATTTCGACTATTATATACGTCATTTGATGATTTTAATTAAGGTCAAAAATTGGTTTCGCCAATACTTTTTACAGGCAAAAATACTGACGAAACGTTTATTTAGCTCAAATCGGTCGAAGCAAACGAGAGAATGAAACTCAATATGCCACTTAAAATAATTCGCAACGACATAACTAAAATGAATGTTGATGCCATTGTAAATCCCGCCACCCGGTGTGTCCTCAAGGGGCTTCAAGATTTAGAAATGATATCGTGGGTAGGTGTTATGCGTGCGCATATTATTAAAATGAATAAGCATAAGAATAGTGATTTGAAATCAGTAAAAACCGAATGTAATCCTGAATTGTTAGTGTCTTTTGAAGCAGAATACGACAGATTGATTGCGGAGGGGCGAGTTGCACTCAGCTTAATGAAAGAGGGCAGCTTCGGATACTCCGGTCTAAATGCAATGCTTAACAGATTGACTGACTACAAAGATTGCTATCTCTTATTCATCCGCAATTACAAGGTGCCATTCACAAACAACCTTGCAGAGAGACCTCCGCCACGAAAAAACCAAAGAAAAGGTATATGTAAAAGATTTTTCTAAGTCTTTAATTTGCTACTTATTTATGATATACTGATAAAAAAGCCGTTCCCGTCGGTAGTAGGGAGTATGTGAATGGAAGATTCAATCCATAAAAGTAAAGACCACTCAATGAAAATGGTGCTTGATGAGCCTGAAATGCTCATTTCATTTCTGAAAAAATTCGTACCAATAGATGTTTTGAAAGATGTAAGACCATCTGATGTAGAGGATATACCAACAAGACATTTAAATTTAATTTCAGAGCAAAAAGACAGTGATACGATAAAACGGATAAATCTCAAGGGTGACAGCCCACTGTTTGTGATTGCAATTGTTGAGCATGAGTCACAGGTGAATTTTCGTGCTTCGTTTAAGATGTTGCTCTACACGGCTCTTATTTTGGAAAAATATGAAAAAGAAGTAATAAAAAAAGCCAGAAAAGAGAGTAAAAATAAAAATATAAACCCAACGCTTTTAAAGGATTTTAAGTATCCACCTGTATTGCCTATAGTGTTCTACGATGGAAAAACGAAATGGACTGCGAAAACGAACTTCCTGAACAGGACAGAAATGCACGACATTTTTAAGAAGTACATACCAAAATTCGAGTACGAGCTGGTGGATTTAAACAAATACAGCATAGAGGACTTGACGAAGTTCGGTGATTTGCTTTCGCTGTTTCTAATACTGGATAAAGTGAAAAATCCTGATGAGCTTGGCGGCATTATGTCATCGCTACCCAAAGACTATATTGATAAAGTAAGTGCGAATGTGCCTGATAATTTGAGAGAGCTGCTATCAAAAGTCGTACTAATATTACTTACAAAAATTGATGTTCCTAAAGATGAAATAGCAGAAGTGACCGACAGGATAAAAGAGAGGGGTGTTGCAGAAATGTTTAACAATTTCAATGCAGAGGGTTATAGCGTTCGTGAAACACGGAGGGAAGCTAAGGCTGAGGTCAGTGTTAAAATTGCACGGAAACTTATAGCCAGAAAGCGACCAATTGAGGAAATAATTGAAGACACCGAGCTAACGCGAGAAGAAGTCGAAAAGCTGTTGCAGGAACATAATTCAGCAACAAGCCATTAGTGCGTTGTTGTGGACATCTTAAATTCTTAAGAAAATGGGGCGACGATTTATGAGCCACCGCCCTTTCTTTAACCGTTCGGAAGTCTTTGCGTCAACACACCATACCTATAGCTATGGTGGTCGCTGATACAGGTAATCAGTGCCAAACCGTCAAAACCGTCTGCAAGCTGTAGCACTTGCACTTCAGGCATTACACCACGTTCTGTAACTGAAAATTCGTGGCGGGCGTAGAACGTGTGGATTATGATTGTATCACCCCTCCAGTCTGCGAGATTCCCAAACATACTTCCGTCACGGATATTGCTCGGTAATCCGGATTATGATAATAAATTAGATAGACCCGTTCAAATCATGTGGCGCCTTTATAATTGACGAGCGAGTTCAATATACTAAAAATAAGGCAATGGATGATAAATACTACATGGATATGATAGTCAATTATCTGAAACAGTGGAAAAAAGGGCAAAAAAAAGACTTTATTGAGTTACTCCGCAATAAGCTGCCGGAAATATTGAGTAGTACGCAAAAAGAGAATAAGGTTAAATATTACTTAAAGGTACTGAGCCAAGATAACATTATTGAATTTGTAAGTGGCACTTCACGTACAGGTGTCTGGGTACTGGGTAAAACCAATAACTAAAAAATAATTACCCAGTTGTTTACCCAGTTCTTACCCAATAAATCAGCTTATTATATATCTGCATTGATACTTAAATGTGTTGCAAATACAATAGTTTTGAGGAATACGGTGATTGACTAAACTAACATAACAAACAAATATCCAAGGCAATCATTACCCGGTTGATACCTAATCAAAAACAGTGAGCGAAAATATGACTAAACCAAAGCCTCCCGACAATCCGAGAGGTTTTATTTTGTCGGCTTATAAAAAAAGATTAACAACAATTTAATAATTTTTATTGCACATATCGCAGTAAAATGTTATCATTATTTTCGAGATAGGCCATACAAGAGGCCGCAGTGTCCGTGAAGGTGTTCGAGCACCATCACGGCGAATGTAGGGAACCCGCAAAAGTCCACGCCTACAAACACGGATTTCTCCGCCACCACGACGTTTATCAGTATACTCATTTATCATGAGTTTTTCAAGCTGATTTTAGTTGTCGGAGCGATAATGT
>WQTE01000081.1 GCA_009786445.1 Oscillospiraceae bacterium
CGCATCCAAGCTGCGCAGACTATTATAGAAACACACTTTGATTTGCTGATAGAAGGCATAAGTGCAACCGAAACGGAGATCACAACCGCACAACTTCCGGAAATGCGAATCATACTCGGCAACAAAAATGATTACACAGGCAGTGAGGGTTTTTACCGTGAACTTATGCGCTTTTGCGGCACATATACAGAGCCAAGGCTGAACCTTGCGTTCCCTATGGGTGGATATTATGAGAACATAGATGAATATATTGAGGCACCGTCGAAACCAACACATTTCTTCTCGATTGACCCATGTGGGAAAGACCGCAGAAAAGCAGGGCTATATGTGGTGGGTTATGCCCGCGGCTATTATGGGCAACCAAAAGAGTTGCCATCGGCAATGTGTGAATACGCCGAGAAAAACGGGCTGGTTTTTTGCGGACCTGTGTACAATATCACACTTCACGATGAAATGTGCATATCTGACCCTGAGAACTATCTAACACAGGTTTTGGCATCTGTAAAGGAATCCGGCAATACCCCACCACGCCCTGCGGAACGGCTTTCGTGGGGACAAAGGTTCTAACACACAAACCCTTTGTCGAAAAGCCCCGCTTTTGCGCATCATTGAAACCGCCTGCAAATACTAACCTTTTCAAAGTTGTTAAATTTCTGTGCATCTATTGACCTGTGTGTACACAAACCCCCACCATAGTAAGTGGGGCAGAAGTATAAATTTGTAAACACCCGGCAAATAGCAAAAAACTATTTGTCGGGCGTTTTATATATTTTGATATGTACAGCTTCCCTCCCGGCTTGATTTCTAAATCCGGGGGGTGGTTGAAATCACCTATACCACAGACCGGGCAAGCAAATTGTCCCCAAATAATCCAATACGCGGGCCTCCGCTACTTCTTTTTTCAAAAATTTTGAAGAAAGGAGGAAAAGCGGATGGACAAGCAGAGATATGTGCTGCTCAATGGCGAGAAGGTCTATGTCACCGAGGAAGTTTACCGTGCCTTCTACCGTCCCGAATGGCGTGAGTCCAAGCAACGTAAGCTACGGATTGAAATGGAATGTTCCCTTGATTCGCTTCTAGCCGACGGTTTTGAAGCTGTTGCCGAAGATACGCCCATTGACGAAGGTTGCATAAGGAAAATGCTCTTAGCTGAACTCTGCACAGCTCTTGCAGGGCTGACTACGGAAGAAAGAGCTTTGCTGAGTAAATACTATTACGAGCAAAAATCGGAGCGTGAAGCTGCGAAAGAGTTTGGCATACCACGGAATACGCTAATCTACCGCAGGGACAAGGTTATTGTCAAACTGAGAAAGCTGATGAAAGTAGAGTAAAAAAGTTTTCGGCCAAACGCCCATAACTTTCCTGTAAGTAGTAGAGGGTATTTTTCATTACCCTCGCACATCTTGACAAATACCGATGTACAGCGCAAACCGGTCATATCGAGCAACGGGTACGATAACCGCCGTGCCGCGCGCAACGACCGCCCATAACGGGCGCGAGCGCCCCTTCGCTTTGAGCCGTATGCCAAGCGGCGACAGCCCAGCCCCACGGGGCGAACGCTGCGCCGCCGGGTTACGGCATACCCCACCAATGAGCCTCAGAGCCTAATGGGGGGACCGCATACAGCAGGCAAAGCCGGGCATATAAACGTCATGGTGGTGATAATGGTACTCCCCTAAGAGAACTAGGGCCGGACAGCGCGGAGGCGCAAACCGGGGAAGCAGTCGCATGGGATGGAATAAGCCCATGAGAGTTTCCGTGTGTGATGTAATAGTTACAGCCCGCTGAATATCCCCGGCATCCGGGTACTGAGAAAAATAGGGTGTGTACATTAGCAAGACATACTTTAATCGTCAAACATAAATTACAACTCTCGACGGTTCTGACTATGGGGGTACGGAGTACATTTATCATTTATTTCACCTGCCCCTATCACAGAGCCGCCGAATACCTAGAAAGGCATGGTTTCATGAAAAAAGACATTAACCGGGAAATATCACTTAAAATCCCAAAAAATCTCCCAATCCCAATATCAGAAAACACAGTGCCGCTGCTGACTGCTCACGGATGCATACTGATTGAACGTTTCACAGGTAAAAACTTCATTTACACAGCATTTAACTTCAAAACCGGCAGACGTGAAGTTATCGACAAACGCACAACACCACTGACGATATCAGGCGTTGACGTAATGGTTGAAAAGATGCGACTCTCAAACGTGGCAGGAGCGGGCAGATTGGAAGCAGACAGACAGGCAGGCGATAATGCAACTATAGATAACTGCCGCGATATATTGACTGCGGCTTTCAAAGAAGCCCTTCCGAAGTACGGCTATACCGTCCGTGACGAACAGTTAGCGCTATCAAGCCATATACTTGAAGCTATTGGCAAAAGGAAAATCACACTGGCAGAAGCCGAAGTAGGCACGGGCAAAACACTGGCATACCTCATTCCCTCCATTATAGCGAAGCGAGGCAGGCTGGGCGGTAATTTGAATATGAGCTACCACACAGGGACACCATACGTGGAGCTTGCACACATGCCAATACTCGTAGCGACATCAAGCATAGCACTACAGACCGCACTTGTTAATGATTATATCCCTGAGCTGTCAAGGATGCTGCTTGAAAGCGGAATCATTAAAACTCCGCTGACAGCGGTTATCCGCAAAGGACGTGAGCATTATGTCTGCCGCCGCAAACTCATATCGCATATACGAAACGAGCATGATGATAATACGAGAACCATACTTGAAAAACTGCTGCTGCCTGATGCCCCGATTGATTTAGCTATGGTGGACGGTTTGCAACCGCACATAAGGCAGAAAGTATCAGTCCCAAGCCGTTGTGCCATTAGCTGCCCGTATAAACGCGGATGCCCGTACCTTAACTTCCGTGAGTATGTGCAGACCGCAGAAATCGACATTCAGGTATGCAACCACAACTATCTGCTCGCCGACACATTGAAGCGGCGTGACGATAAGGCACCACTCATACCCAACTACCAAATCCTCGTCATAGACGAAGCGCATAAATTCCTGCAAGCAGCGCAATCCATGTACGGCGTTGAGTTCTCAAGCCTGTCAACTGATGAAATAAAATCAATATCTGACTGCCTCAAGTTCAAATACGGCAAAACAAAAAAACTCATGGCAACAGCTTCATCAAAACTTGTTGATGAAAGCAATAAGCTGTTCCGTAAACTTATGCAACATGCGCCAAAGGACGATTTGGAATGTGAGGACGAGCCTGAACGTTTCGCCGCAATAATAGATAATCCATCTGAAAGATGCCTACGGAATATCCGCGACATATCGGAAGAAATAGCTAAAAAACTGGCTATAAGCGAACTTACAGGAAAATATGCCGGAGTAAAAGCACAGTTACTACAGGGTCTTGAAGGCATCCAAAGCAGAGCAAACGCACTATTAAAGCATAAAAACCTCATATGCTGGCTTGAAAAAATTGAAAACGGCTACAAGCTATGCGCCATACCTAAAGACCTTGACCGCAGATTACATGACGACCTATGGGACAAAGGTATGCCGACTATACTCACATCGGGTACGCTATCGGCAGGCGGCGACTTCTCACGCATTAAAAAATCACTGGGAATCTGCCATATCAATAGTCTGCGTGTTATGGAAACGAGCAAACGCTCACCGTTTAATTACAGTGAGAACGCCCTGCTTTATCTAAGCAAAGGTATACCGTTCCCCGACAGGCGCAAAACTGAATATATAGATGCCATTGCAGATGAAGTTGAAAGGCTGGTCAGGGCATCCCACGGTCACGCCGCAGTCCTGTTTACAAGCTACAGTGTTATGGACATGGTATGGAAACTGCTTAAGGAGCGCAGCTTGCCATATCAGATGTTCAGACTGGGCAAAGGTGCGATACAAGAGATTGAGGGATTCAAAAATAGTGGCAACGGCATACTGTTTGCAGCAGGTGCATTATGGGAAGGCATAGATATACCCGGCGATGCGCTCAGTATGGTGATTATAGTTAAGCTCCCGTTCCCACAGCCCGACCCAATAAATGAATATGAACGCACACTTTATGATTCAGAGCGCGATTTCAAGGATAATGTAATCATACCTGATATGCTCATAAAGACATTGCAGGGCAGCGGGCGCGGGGTGCGCACTGAAACCGACACCTGCGTTATAGCCATCTGCGATTGCAGGGTGGATGAAAACGGCGCATACAGGGGCATTGTGTTATCCGCACTGCCCGACTATCCTGTGACGGACAGTATTTCAGAAGTAGAGTCATTCTTTGATGAGAAAAAGACGAAAAAATATTTTAACTGAATAGCAATCATTATTGCCTGCACCTTTTCCCAAGTTGGGAAAAGGTGCGGCTTTTAGAATTGGAGTAAACCACAATGAATGATATAAAGGCGCTACTTGATGCAGTGCCAAATAATAAAAACATCTTCACTACGTTGCTCAAAGCACACTCAATCTTGAGTAGCCACACGAAATGCGCTGTTTCAGTATCAGGCGGCTCGGATAGTGATATTGTCATGGACTTGCTTGAACTCGTCAAATCCGATTCCTGTGAACTTGCTTATGTGTTCTTTGACACAGGACTTGAATACACCGCAACAAAGCAGCATCTTGATGCACTGGAACATAAATACGGCGCTACAATCCACCGCCGCAAACCGCGCAAGACAATCCCCATTGCTTGTAGGGAACATGGCATCCCATTCATATCAAAGGATGTCAGCGATGTATTCGGACGTTTGCAAAGGCACGGCTTCGACTGGTCGGATATTGCGGAAAATGCAACAGCCGAAAAGTATGGACGGTGTAAATCCGCACTGGATTGGTATTTCAGCCGCCGTCCGATGAGCAGAAACGGAACGTCAATATTTGATATAAAGCGGTATAAACTGCTGCGTGAATTTGTCATTGCTAACCCGCCTGCATTCAAAATATCTGAAAGGTGCTGCTACTACACAAAGAAGCAGACATCAACCGATTTTCACAGGGAGTATAAACCCGACCTCGTTATAACAGGTATGCGCAGAGCCGAGGGCGGGAGACGTGCAGGCTCTATAAGCTCCTGTTTCACGCCGCAGAGCAATCAAAGCCCTGACAGCTACAGACCGCTATGGTTCTGGACTGATGAGGATAAAGCAATATATAAACTGTGGCGGGATATACGCTATTCAGACTGTTATGAAATCTACGGAATGAAACGCACAGGCTGTGTGGGTTGCCCCTGCAACAGCCGGGCAGAGCAGGAACTGGAGATTACTAAGCGGTTTGAGCCGCATACCGCAAAAGCGGCACGTAACATTTTCGGCGCTTCCTACATATACAGGCGGCAGTATGCCGAGTTTAAGAGTTCTTTTGCTCGGTAAGTAGCTTGCACCTTTTCCCAAGTTGGGAAAA
Organism: Oscillospiraceae bacterium; assembly: GCA_009786445.1. GTDB lineage: Bacteria > Bacillota > Clostridia > Oscillospirales > Oscillospiraceae > WRMH01. Next base: position 5,408 of record WQTE01000081.1, read on the forward strand.
GGTGCATTTTTTGAGAAAAGAGGCAAAAATGCAAAATTTAGCAGAACCCAATCAACTGGTGGATATATGCAATGTGTCGGTAGATGCAGAGCTTCCAAAACAGGAGCGGCTTGCCGATTATGTACGTAGAATCAAAGACCCCTACAACTTCAAGTGCGGACGGTTCACTTTCAGGGCAAGATATGCCGAGGGCAGCCCTCCGCTGGAAGATTGTTTGAGACAGATAATGAGTTGAGCAAACGGCACACTTTACAATCCATAAAGGGTACGCTATGATGGCTACTGAGAAAGAGTAGCTAAATAACGTCAGACTGCGCACCTTGATTTATGGGTTTTGGAAATCATATTCAAGGAGCGCATCAGCCATGTCAGAAATAATTTACAAAGCAGCAAAGTACATAAGAAAATCATACACAGACGATAAAAACAATGAGAGTGAGAGCGTTGCAAATCAGCGTAGACAATTAGACAGTTTTATCGAAAACCAAAAAGATATTGAAGCCGTCTCAGAGTGGGTGGATGACGGCGTATCGGGGATATTGTTCGACAGACCCGCATTCAAGCAGATGATGGCAGACATTGAGCAGGGCGAAATCAACTGCATCGTAGTCAAGGACATATCTCGCTTTGGGCGAGAGTATATCGAGACGGGGCGCTATCTCAGACGTATACTCCCCGCATATGGTGTGCGGTTCATCGCCATCAACGATAATATAGATACACTGCGCGACAATGGCGACGACCTTATCGTATCGGTAAAGACACTCCTAAACGATGCATACTGCCGCGACATATCAGTAAAAATACGCTCGGCACTACATGCAAAGCGTGAAAGTGGCGAATACGTTGGAGCCTGCCCCGTTTATGGGTATAAAAAAGATGAAAACAACCATAACCGTCTTGTGATTGACGAGTACCCTGCGGGCATCGTCCGTGATATATACCGCATGAAGATTGACGGCTTGAGCGCACTTAAAATAGCAGAAACACTGAACAATATCGGCGTACTCTCGCCTCTTGAGTATAAAAAAGACCGTGGGTTGCCGCACCCAAAAGGCGGCTATGCCGACAAGGACGGCTCAAAATGGTCACCTAATACAGTCATCCGTATACTGCATGACGAAACCTATGCAGGTACACTCGTTCAGGGACGGCAGAGTACATTCAACTACAAAATAAAGGATATAATAGATAAACCCGCATCGCAGTGGCAACGTATCGAAGATGCGCATAATGGCATAATCAGCACTTCGGACTTTGAACTGGTGCAACGCATCATGCGGCTCGACACACGCACGGCACCGGGCGGGGATGCAGTACATCTTTTGTCGGGCATACTGATATGCGGAAGTTGTGGCGGCAGGATGACACGCAAAACCGTGCCGCACAAAGGCATAAAGTACAAATATTACTACTGCCCAACCACCAAAAAGCGCGGATGCAAAGATGCTGTAACTCTCAGGGAGGACGAACTTCACGGGCATATCACAGAGTGCGTCAAGGCACAGATAGCAAACATAGCATCGGTGGATGCCATGCTTGCAGGAAGCGATGCACAGTATGCGGCAAATGCCATTGCACAGGAATATCTTGCGCAGATTGATGAAAATAAGCGGCAGCTCAATCAGATACTGCATTTCAAAAATGGGCTATATGAGAAACTGGTTGAGGGTATTATAACGCAAAAAGACTATAAATCGCTAAAGGCAAAATATACCGATGATGAGGTACTGCTGAATGCGGCAATAACCACACTTCTCAGCCGCCATGACGATGCACTTTCGGGAAAAAGCGAGCGGCTGCGTTGGATTAAGCATTTCAAAAGTTTTGCGGACATTGCGGAACTTGACAGGCGCATGGTCATAAGCCTGATTCAAAGTATCCGTGTTATCGGCAAATACGAACTTCAGATAACATTCAACTATCAGGCTGAGTTTGAAAAAGCCTGCGCAGTCGCAAAGGAGGTAGCGTAATGGCTAGGAAAAGCAGAAAACACCTATACGACAACCCCGAACCCCCAAGCGCAGAAATACAAACGCTGTTTAACGCCGCAGGGTATGTGCGGCTCTCAGGCAACGACAAACGCAAAGGCTGTGATTCGATTGAAACACAACGCAACATCATAGAAAATTACATAGCTTCATCACCCGGTATCAGGCTTTCAGAAATTTACTCCGACACTGATAAAACAGGCACTAACTTTGACCGCCCGGGGTTTTTAAGGATGATGGCTGATATAGAGAGCGGTAAAATAAATTGCATAATCGTGAAAGACCTCTCGCGTTTTGGAAGAAATGCGATTGACGGCGGGTATTACCTTGAGCGTGTCTTACCGACTTTGGGTGTTAGATTCATTGCGATAACAGATGGTTACGACAGTCTGGACGGTGACGGTGGGATTCTTATAGGGCTAAAAAACATAATTGCGGAGTCATATGCACTTGACATAGGGCGTAAATGCCGCTCAGTAAACCGTCAGAACATAGCAGACGGACGTTTCATTGGACGGCTTGCCCCGTATGGGTACATGAAAAGCCCCGACGACTGCCATAAGCTCATCATAGACGAAGAAACTGCACCTACTGTACGGCAAATGTTTCGGTGGGCTTATAGTGGCATCAGCACCTGTGAGATAACCCGGCGGCTCTCCGACAGTGGCATACAATCACCCGGACACAGCAACTATACCAAGGGTCTTAATAGCGATAAAATGATGGGAGTTAAATATTGGAAGTACAGAACGGTGAGACAAATACTCACAAACAGGGTATACGTTGGTGATATGGTTCAAGGAAAATCACAAAAAATCAGCGGCAAGAAAGTGGAGACTGATAGCTCAAAATGGATTTGTGTGCATGACACACACGAACCCATTATCTCCACTGATATGTTTAATGCAGTGCAGGAAAAACTTGCTCATGCAAATGAACTAGCTAAATCTATTAAAACTGAGCCATTTTCAGAAAACATATTTTTGGGCAAAATATTCTGCGGAGGATGCGGTTTTGCCATGAAGCGAAAACGCCAGAACAAGGACGGCATATACTGGTTTCGCTGTGAGTCACAGACCAAATATGGTAAGGGTGCCTGTACAGTAGTTTCTGTAAAAGAAGCGGAGCTTGTAAAAGAACTGCTGGTAATGTTGCGTAAACAGGCGGAAGTTCTATTGAGTGGATGCGCCACAATAGAAAAATCCGCAGACCCGCATAAATTCGAGGCTAAGCTCACGGAAATAAACAAGGGATTAGACAAGGACGGGCGTATGCTCAAAAGCCTTTTCGAGAATTTGATGACAGGGCTGATTGACCAAAATGAGTTTGTGCGCATGAAGGTAGCTTACGAAAAAGAAATAGAATCATTGAGTGGGCAGGCCGACGAAGTACGTAACCGCCAGTATGAAGTAAGTAAAAAAATTGGCAAGTACAAAAATATGCTGGATGCTTTTCTGCACACAATGGACAATGAAAAGTTCACCTCCGAGATTATCGGAGCGCTCGTCTCCGAAATCAAAGTAAGTCCCGACAAAAGTTTCGATGTGCTGCTCAACTTCAAAGACGAGTATTGCACGTCGCGCCACTATGTGCCTGAACATCTTAGGCTGCACGGCGGTAACCGCAGAAGAGTGGATAACGGGGGTTTGGAGGTGCGTCATGAGGGATAATTTCGTTATTGCCAAATATATCCGTCTCTCTCTGGAGGATGCTAAATCAGACAGCATGAGCATTGAAAACCAAAGTCTTTTGATAGACATGTTTATCGCAGGCATGGAGATTGCCCCCACTTCGGTCATTGAGTTTGTCGATAACGGACATAGCGGTATGAACTTTGAACGGCCCGCTGTTCAAGAAATGCTTGAGCTTGTCAGAATGGGACAAATTAACTGCATTATAGTTAAAGACTTGTCACGGTTCGGGCGTGAGATGATTGATACAGGGTATTACCTTGAGCGAGTGTTCCCACTGTACCGTGTGCGCTTAATTTCTGTCTCGGATAACTATGATTCTAACGATTATGAGGGCAGTACAGGCGGTCTTGAGGTTGCTTTTAAGCACCTCATCCATGAGCAATACAGCCTTGATTTGTCACGCAAGATAAAGGCGGCGAAACACTCAAAAGCGTTGCGGGGAGAATTCGTAACTAAAAATTGCGTGTTCGGCTACAAAAAGGTAGGCAAGAAACTTGAAATAGACGAGGCCGCAGCGGAGACAGTGCGTTATATTTTCAAACTTTCGGTAGATGGCAACGGTCTCACACAAATTGCAAAGAAACTCTATGACGAAAAACATTCTACACCATCAGAGTATAGGCACATTTCTAAGAAAAATAAGGAACGTCACAAAGTCCCATGTTTATGGGTAAGTTCAGCAATCCTATCCATTCTGACCAATGAGCAATATATCGGTACCTATGTAACAGGCAAGGCAAGAAGTGTTGAGGTCGGTTCAAAAAAAACTGAGAGTGTTCCAAGTTCTGAGTGGATTCGTATACCGAACCATCACCCACCAATAGTTGAAAAAGCTGTATTTGATGCAGTGCAGATTAAAATTGAGCAAAATCGCAATAATAGAAGGTCAAGTAATCTCTCCCACAAAAGAGCTACTATCAGCCCCCTCAAAAGCAAAGTCATTTGTGGCTGTTGCAGGCATAAAATGGCACTCAGTTCTACCCGAAACGCTGCTTTTCACTGCGGGTTCACTAGGGCAGCTATTGATGCGGATTGTCATATGCTAAGAAAGTCGGTTGCTGAGCTTGAGTCCGAAGTTCTGCGCGAAATACACAGGCAACTCCACGATATTACCACATTGGAATCAACACAAGTCACGACAAACACCTGTACCGGTGAAAGCCTTGCAAGAGCTGGCGATGCAAAACGTGCGCTTTACGAAAGCCTGATGCTCGGCGAGATTGATGTGGATGAGTACAGACAGAAAAGTGCTGAATACGACGAATGGTATCAGTTCCCGGCAGACAACAGCCATGCAAATGCAAAGCAGCCTGCTGCCTTGGACGGGTACGCAAGTTTACACAAGTTAGCCGCAGATACTCTCAAAGAGAACAAACTTACCAAGCAAGCAGTTGACGGGTTCATAGACACGGTAAAAGTTTATCCCAGCGGAAGCATTGAGATTGTTTGGAATATTCCGGGGCTTGTCGCCCAAAATATCAAAGGAGCGAAGGCATGAAAAAGAAAGTTGCAGCGGCTATTTATTGCCGTCTTGCCGTGGATTATGACAGAAACTTTGTAAGCCAAGAGGCAGAGCTGAGGATTTATACTGAGGAAAATAGCTACAACAATGTATCTGTAAATTCTGATGTTTGGCATGATGGCTCAATGCTTGACCACAATGCAAAGTGCCTATTCAAAGCGGATTCTTTTGCCACTGGGCGTGTGCTTGTCAGGGATATCACTCGAATATTACAATGTCCATGATTTTCTCGGCAACATAGTAGTTGCGGGCGTGAAGGAACCGCCATGCGATGGCAAAGGAAAAGCGTAGCACTCAAAACATGCTGCGCTTTTCCTTTTTACAAAACATGATTGTTGTTTCAGCAATCATGGAGCATCGCCCATGTCAGTCGTTCTCCTGTTCAGCCTGTCTATATACCTCCCGATGCCATTTTCGAGTTCGCCAAATGGAAGCCAGATGCCGCGACTGTCAACTTTTGCTTCAACTGCGGCTATAAGCTTTCTTTTTCCGGCTTTCATGGGGAGCCGGTTCTTTTCTTCTACGTATTTCTTATGCTCAGACCTCGTTGTTTCGTAAATCCAGTCACGCTGTTTCTGCTTTAGATGCGACCACTTTTTGTTTATCTGTAGCAATGTGCCGTTTACTATGACGTGGTTTTTTCCTGAACACTTTTGTGCTTTCGGTCTTGTATGTTCCATCGCAATAAAGCACCTCGCAAATTTACTTATCTAGTCCTGATATACATAATGCCACAACTAACCTAACATGGCAATTAAATCTTTTGAGAATGTTTTATGCTAAAACCACAACAAAACCCCCTAAACATATGATACCCTTACAACATCATAATATGGAGGTTTAATTATCATTCTGACATTTTTTCTTGTTTGTTCTGCGATGCCAAGCAAAAGCTAT
>WQTE01000082.1 GCA_009786445.1 Oscillospiraceae bacterium
AATTNGGGGGGGGGGGCTTCTTTTGGCTAGTGACATGTTATATATTGCCGAATATTTTAAGCATAACAACATACCAACCACATTAAATATCAGCGGAGCGTACTCCCTGCTGACAATAAGTTCTATGATAGAGGATGCAACATTATTCAGTGAAGTCAAAAGACTCTTGCCCGGTCACTACTTGCTCATCAGTTGCAATAAATATGAAGTAAAGCGATACTATAAATTGAAATTCGAATATAATTGCAACTTACCTGAAAAGGAAATTATCGATAAGCTTGATAGATTGTTCGCAGATGCTGTGAAGTTGGGGCTTGAAAAAGACAGAGAGTATGGGTATAAGCATTCAGTGGCTCTAAGCGCAGGGCTAGATAGTCGCATGACTACATTTGTTGCAAACAAACTTGGATACGGTCATTCGATTTTAAACAATACTTTTTCACAAACTGATTATCTTGATGAAACAATTCCTAAAAAAATAGCCTCAGAGTTGCGGCATAAATGGCTTTTTAAATCACTTGATAATGGATTGTTCTTGTTGGATATTGACAAAACAATAAAAGTGACCAGCGGAATGGTTTCCTGTAACGGAAGTGCGCATGCCTTAGATTATTTTGAAACCTTCAATTTCGATAATTATGGTTTGCAGCATTCAGGACAGTTGGGTGATGTTATAGTAGGCTCCTATATAAGAAAATTTTCTCAATTGTCGCAAGATTACTCATTTTCATCAATTTTAAAATCAAAACTTATTGATACAAAAGGTATCCCACCTGTCGACTTGCAGTTGTCCTATGACAATGCTGAAGATTTTCTCTTCTTCCATCGCGGTTACATGTGCGTAAATCAAGGTCTTGTGGCACTTCAATATTTTACGGAGACAGTCTCGCCATTTCTTGATATCGAGTTTCTGGAATATTGTATGAGTATTCACCCTGAAATACGTATGCACCACAAACTTTATTACAAGTGGATTAACGCAAAGCATCCGGCTGTTGCAAAGTATACACATGAAATGCTCGGGGCAAAGATTAACGCAAGAAAAATTACCTTGTTTGGGTTTACCGTTCCTATTAAGCGATTACCTATAGCTGCCATACAGTTTTTCCTAATCAAACTGAACATTATTAAGAATAATGCCGGTAATAGCAAAAAAAGCATGAATCCGTTCGGCTACTGGTATAACACAAATGAAGATTTCAGAGCAGCAATACACAGCTACTATAACTCATACTCCGGCAAACTTCATCAATATCCTGACTTGGCAAAGGATTGCGAAGCTGTGTTTCTTAATGGAACTGTTGCTGAAAAATTCCGAGTTTTGACTTTAATCGGTATGCTAAAGATGTATTTTTGAACATGCAAAGGGAATCAATAGTTAAACATGAGAACAAAAAATGCTGCATATAATTCAGTATCATCGCTACTATTAAATATCGTCACAATAATTGCGGGGTTTATCTTGCCACGCCTGATTCTCTCTCGTTTTGGGTCTGATTACTACGGTGCTGTCGGCACTATTTCGCAGTTCATTGGATTTATAGGTCTTCTCACTGCCGGTGTTGGTGGTGTAACCATTGCTGCGTTATTTAAGCCCTTAGCTGAGCAGGATACACAAAAAATAAGCGGAATCATGCGTGCAACGGAGAGCTTTATGCGAAAGGTTGCGCTCATTTTTGCAGGTGTGCTAATCATTATCGCAGCATTGTATCCCTTGCTTATCACAGAGGAGTTTGACTGGTTCTTTGTGTTTTCTCTTACTTTGATACTCGGTTCAAGGACGTTTGTCCACCATTATTTTGGCATAACATATATCCTTCTTCTCTCTGCAAATCAACGTATCTATGTGCTCACTTTAGTGCAGGTTGGAACAGTTATCCTCAACACCGCTGTTGCTGCATTGCTAATACTCGCAGGTTTCGATATCAGGATTGTATATCTGGCAAGTGCAGTTTTATTTGCCATTAACCCCATTTTTATTTATATATATGCAAGAAAACGCTATAACATTGACTATTCTGTTTCACCTGACAATATAGCACTAAAGCAGCGATGGGATGCATTTGCTCATCAGGTTGCGGATTTCGCAAATGCTAACGCACCCATTTTCATGATAACGATTTTTATTGGTATATTGGACGTGTCAGTCTTTGTTGTATATTCTCTGGTGATTTTCGCAGTAAGAAGCTTCATTGTTGACTTGGCAGGCTCCGGAATGAGTGCCGGGTTTGGAGATATGTTGGCAAAAAAGGAAGATAAAAAGCTCCAAGACGGGTTGCGCTTATACGAGTTTACAATCCATACAAGTGCTACCCTCCTGCTTGCATGTACTGCTATTTTGATTGTCCCATTTGTTTCTGTTTTTACACTGGGGGTTGATGATGTTGACTACTATAGACCTATTTTTGCACTTTTATTTTGTGTTGCTGAGTTTTTTAACATCTCTCGCGTTCCATATCAAACTATCGCAAATGTTGCGGGTCATTTTAGACAGACACGTAATCCGGCATTCATAGAGATTGGTATAAGCGTAACCATCTCTATTGTACTGGTGCAATGGTTTGGAATTATTGGTGTCATAATAGGTCTACTATGCGGGCTGATATTCCGCACGGTAGTATTTGCCATCTATGTTTCCCGGCATCTCATAGTACGGAGCATATGGCTTTTTGTTCGCCGGGTGTCGGTGTCACTGCTAATTGCCACTGTGATTTTTTTAGTTTCTCAGTTTCTGCCCTATATGACTGATGTAACATATTGGGCATGGATATTATTCGCACTTCCGGTATTTGGCGTAGCAATAGTTATCACGGCACTCTTTTCGATGATTTTTTACAGGGAAGAAATAAGAATGCTAATATCCATTATCCGCCATACAATAAGGGGATAATCTCCTAAAGTGAACTTCATGTTTAAATTGACCGTAATCGTCGCAAAAATTTTGTATCTTGACAACAAGAGTTGTACAATATATAGTATGGTTCAGAGGTTTTTCTCTTAATAAAAACAAGAATTTCGAGTATAATGCCGTTTAAAAAGCTTTACCTATATTGTCAGCGACACTAACAGAAAGCAGGGTAACAAGTAAATGACGAGAAAGAATGCTATCCCCCCTCCCAACAATCAGTTCAAGTTTGCTATGCGGCAGTTTCGAGCAAGGATGTTTTTCATCACTCCACTCGGTTTATTGGGTACGATAGCTGGTTTATGGGCAGTAGTTATTCGTTTCTTGAGAAACACTATAGGTATTCGGTTCGGACTTAAGAAGTTAATTCAATATGATACTGCACTTTCAACGAAATTTGCGGAAAAGCAATTATCTCCCTTTCTTGAGGGTGACAAGTACAACTTTGATGGTATATATCTGCCCACACCGAGCAACAGAGGTGATATGTATGGGTTGCTCTGTGTCATAAAAGATGTGCTGGGTGTGTATCTTCTGAATAACGATAACTACCATTGGAAGTATGTGGACAAACTCGACAGAAAACTTGTAGAGGGTGTATATTGTTATTCGAAGCCTGAAATTGCCTGCGAGATTTCAATAAACTATGGGGACACTGTACTTGACATTGGTGCATGGATGGGGGATTTTTCTGCGTATGCGTGCAAAAAAGGAGCTACAGTATATGCCTTTGAGCCACTTCCGTCAACTCTTGTCTTGCTTGAAAAGACAGTTATGTATAATTCCGATAGCCCTGGGAAAATAATAATTGTGCCATTGGGTGCCGGGAGTGAAACAAAAACCATGGATTTTATGGAACACTTGCATTTTCCGGCGCCATCAGGGTTAATAACCGATGATTCAACAACAATAGACACAATGAAAAAAATCAGTTGTGCTTTTGTGAAACTGGACGACTGGGTGCTGGCGAATGGCATTTCAAAAATTGATTTCATTAAAGCTGATATTGAGGGTTTTGAACGAGATATGTTAAAGGGTGCTACAAACATACTTAAACAGCACAAACCAAAGCTATCTATATGCACTTATCACAAACAGGATGACCCTGAAGCATTGACCAACATCATCTTGGAAGCAAATCCTGAATATAATATAATATATAGGAGTATGAAGCTCTTTGCATGGGTTCCGGAGTAGATAGTTTATATAGTATGTTAAAACAAAACCATTAGGATTGAGGGTAGTAACTTGTTATGAATTCCATAAAAACCACAATTTTATTGTTATCATGGCGAGACATAAAATCGCCAGGTATGGGCGGAGCTGAGATATTTACTCATGAGATGATGCGTAATGCGGATTTAAGCAAGTATAATTTTGTACATTTTTCTCCCATGTTCGATGGAGCTGAAGAACGCGAAGAAATTGATGATATTTTGTATATCAGGTGCGGCAATCTGCGTTCTGTGATTTTTATGGCAAGAAAATATTATAAAGAAAATGAGAATCAAATTGATTTTGTTGTCGATCAATGTAATACCTTTCGATTTTTCACTAGATTTTGGGTGCAGGCAGATAAGCGAATTTTCTTTATACATCAGTTGACCAGGGAGATATGGGACATACAGTCTAAGTTTCCGATTAACAAAATAGGTAAAATTATGGAAACCCCCATGCTTCGCCTAAACAAAAATGATTTGACAATAACTGTTTCAGAATCTACCAAGCAAGATTTGCTGGACGTTGGCTTTGATGAAACAAAAGTGACTGTTTTGCCGGAAGGGATTGAATTCACCCCTTGGGACGAGAGTGAGTTCTTTGAAAAGGAGCCTGTTCCGACCTTTATTTATATCGGAAGATTCGCAAAGTACAAGGGCATAGATACTTGTTTTGAAACTTTTGGGAAAATAAAGAGAACGCATGAAAATGCCCGATTGTGGGTTGTCGGAAAAAAAGACGAACTTTATATATCCCAATCGTTATTGCCAATATGTGCTAAATACGGACTTACACATAGCAATACGAATGAAGAATGCGATGTCACATTTCATGGGTTTGTAACTAATGAAAAAAAGCTAGAGCTTATGAGCAGAGCACATCTGCTTTTTATGCCCTCTATAAGAGAGGGCTGGGGGCTTATTGTGACGGAGGCTGCCGCCGTAGGTACTCCTAGCATTGTTTTTGACTCCCCCGGGCTTAGAGATGCGGTCGATTTTGGGAGAGCCGGCTATATGGTAGATTGCAATGACTCAGACGGCTTGGCGAGTGTCGCCCTAAGCGCATTGCAAAGCTCTGAAAACTATGACAATATGCGCAACGCTGCCTATAATTTCAGTAAGCAGTTCAGCTGGAAAGCGACTGGCAATGCATTTAATGAGTTCATCAAAAACCGTCGGCTTCAAAAGGTTAATTAGAGAGCAATTCCTCTGTATTGCGCACCGAGAGGATAGGAGAAATAGATGCAAGACACATCAAGACCCGTATTATCAGTGATTATACCGACATTCAATTCAGAAGAAACTTTGAAAGTAACTCTCAATTCCCTGCGGATGCAGACTTTTCCGTGGGAACATATGGAAATCTTTGTGATAGACGGCGGTTCCTCTGATAGAACATTAGATATTGCAAAAAGTTTCAACGTAATTGTACTTGAAAATCCTCAACGCTTACCAGCATATGCCATTGAATTAGGGTTTAAGCACGCAAACGGTCACTACATGTTGAGATTGGACTCTGATGAGTCGTTTGTTGACGAATGTCAGCTTGAAAAGAGATTTGCACTCTTTGATAAAAATCCCAGTGTTAAGTGCATGGGGTCCGACAAGCTCGTCTCTCCAAAATTTGACCGAAAGAATTTCTCACGCTCTTACTTAAACATCTTTGGAGAACCGTTTTCGGCATTCGTATATCGGAAAAAGGAAAGCATTATAGCCACTTATCGCAAAAAAATTATCGCCAGAGGTGACGGCGGCTCTTGTGTACTAAAAATCAACAAAAATGAACCATACCCGATATTAGATGCCGGTGCAACCCTTTTTTCCATGGACTATATAAATGAGCATTTCTCGAAAGAAGCGAAAAGCGTAGATTTTGTTCTCCAAGCCGCAGAGCAGATAATTCTGAAAACAGGCGTAGTAGGTTTTATAGAAGGTGATTATGTTGTTCATCTCCCTAAAGCCTCTTTTAAGGGATATTTGGGAAAAATTAAATTCAGAATCATCAACAACATATATGACCAAAAAATAAGCGGTTATACTAATGTAGCAAAAAATGTTCCTATACTGAGCCGCAGGAAATACTTATTTGTCTTGTATAGTCTGACTATGATTTGCCCAATTTTCCACAGTTTTTTTTATTCAATTAGACACAAAGACCCAACATTACTTGCACACTTTTTATATACGATGTATACTATCATAATGATTGCATACTATATGTGCAAAAAACTTCTCCGCTTGCCGATTAAGGGTAACAAACTTTAATTATGATGCGAAAGGTAAGGTGAGCTACTATGCTTAAAGATAAGACCATCTTAGTAACCGGTGGAACCGGTTCTTTTGGGAATGCATTTTTGACGATGACACTTAAGCACTTTGCACCAAAGAAAGTTATCGTATTTTCTCGTGACGAAATGAAGCAGTGGGAGATGGCGAAAAAGTTTCAAGATGACGGACGCGTTCGTTTTTACATAGGTGATGTTCGAGATAGAGACAGGCTTTATCGTGCATTCGATGGTGTGGACTACGTTATACACGCTGCTGCAACAAAAATTATTCCAACTGCAGAATACAACCCGTTTGAATGTGTAAAAACAAATGTAATTGGTGCCATGAACGTAATTGATGCTTGTATCGACAAGGGTGTAAAAGGTTGCGTTGCTCTGAGCACAGATAAGGCAAGTTCTCCTATAAACCTATATGGTGCTGCAAAACTCTGCAGTGATAAGTTGTTTATAGCCGCAAATTCACACGTAAGCCACGGTGGCACGAAATTTTCTATAGTACGATACGGAAATGTTATGGGTTCTCGGGGTTCGGTTATCCCATTTTTCGTGGAGCAAATGAAATCGGGTGTATTAACTATTACAGACGAACTTATGACCAGATTTATGATTACATTGGATCAAGCTGTCGAGCTGGTTTGGCATGCAGTAAGTGACATGGTTGGTGGCGAGATATATGTCAAAAAAATCCCCTCTATGAAAATAACTGACATTGCTCGTGCTGTGTCAGATAAGGCAAAAATGGACATAATTGGAATCCGTCCCGGTGAAAAGTTGCATGAACAAATGATAGGCATTGAAGATGCACCTTTTACTTTTGAGTATGATGAGCATTACAAAATATTGCCGCAAATTATCGATTGGGACAAAGATGGTGAAGACAGAATAAAAAAAGGTAAGTCTGTCAATAGTGAATTTTCATATGTGTCCGATAGCAATACGGAATGGATGACAGTTGACTATTTAAGAAAATGGATTGAGGCAAACAAGGATATAGTCGGAAAAATATAGTAGCAAAGTTAAGGGGTTTAACAATGAATTTTATCCCATACGGAACACAGGTAATAGAAGACGATGATATCACTGCTGTTGTTGAGACCTTGAAAAGTGAATTTCTTACGCAAGGAGCGAAAGTTGCCGAATTTGAAGATGCTCTAAATGAAACTGTTGGCTCAAAGTACGCTGTTGTAGTTTCATCAGGAACAGCAGCATTACACATTATAGCTATGGCTATTGGCTTAAATATCGGTGACGAGGTCATTGTACCACCGCTCACGTTTGCCGCTTCTGCAAACTGTGCATTATATTGCGGAGCGACTCCGGTTTTTGCCGACATAGATGCAAATTCAATGTTGCTGGACATTGAATCTGTTGCAAAAAAAATCACTCCGAAAACCAAAGCTATAATCCCGGTTCATTACGGCGGCGAACTATGCGATATGGATGCATATGAAAAATTGGCTAAAAAACACGAGCTTACACTGATACAAGATGCAGCTCACAGTCTTGGCAGCATGATACGCGGAAAACACCAAGGAGCGTACTCCGGGTTTCAATCATGGTCGTTCCATCCCGTAAAAACCATAACCACTGGCGAGGGGGGGGCAGTCACTACTAATGATGAAAACATGTATAAATCGTTGTTGCGGTTGCGTTCTCACGGCATAACGCGTGATTCCTCTCAATATATTCATGATGGTGAGGGTGGGTGGTATTATGAGATGTTGGAATTAGGCTACAATTATCGCTTAACTGATATGCAATGCGCACTCGGAATAAGCCAACTCAAAAAACTAAAGCGGTTTTCAGAAAGAAGGCGAGAAATTGTCGCACATTACAATGCCGCTTTTAATGATTTGCCTATCCGAATACAGCATACCCCCAAGTGGTCTGAGCCGGTGCGACATCTTTACACAATACGGCTGAACAACTCCGCACAACGCAGGAAAGCTTTCGATATGCTGCGCGCGTGGAACCTGGGTGTTAATGTCCACTACATACCTGTGTATTGGCTTCCGCATTACGAAAAGCTCGGTTACAAAAGAGGGCTATGCCCTGTCGCTGAAGAGTCATATAATTCAATGATAACATTGCCCCTACACCCAAAAATGACAGACGCACAGGTGAATTATGTCGTCGAATGTGTTAACAGGTTATTTTAATCACACTCGTTCCGAAAAATAATCAACTAACCCTATTTGGTGGTGAGAAATATAACATGAACAAAAATGAAAGCTTTGAGTCAGTGCGATTGTTTTTTAGGGGAATTACTGAGTCGGATGCTGATTGTCTTGTAAAGTGGCGTTCAGACTCTGAGATAATCAGATATTTCAGGAATACAAGCCCTGTTACTATTCAAAGCCACAATGACTGGTTTAATAATTCCTACTTAAATAATAACTCCAGATTTGATTTCATCATTTATGATAAGGAATCAAACAAACGTATTGGTACCGTGGGTGTAAATGCTGTCAACTATAATGATTTCTCCTGCGAAATTTCATATATGATAGCAGAACGTGATTTCCGTGGGAAAAGTCTGGCGAAGGAGTCTGTCCTTGCTGTGATGGAGAGAATTGGGCATTACGGGATTAGGGTTTTTCGTGCTGAGATACATGCTGATAATACCGCTTCGATAAAAATGATTGAAAAGCTGGGGTTTGAGAGCTATTCAAAAAATGATAATTTTTTTGTGTATATAAACACTATTCAGTGAGGTCAGATATGCTAGTATCCGTGATAATACCAACATATAATCGAATTGATGAAACCTGCAAACTTATTGACTCATTATTAGTAAGTGACTATAAGGATATTGAAATTATCATTGCTGACAATAACTCCGACGACGGTACGGTAACCGCGATAAATGATAATTATGTCAAAAACGGACATCCTGTGGTGGTTGTGGCATTAGAGCGCAATATGATGGCTTCAGGCGGAAGAAATGCAGGTATAAAAGTGGCAAAAGGCGACTATTATTTGTTTGTGGACAGCGATAATGTTGTAACGCCGAATATGATAAGCGAATTAGTTAAATCTTTCACAGATGGAGTTGGTTTTGTTGCCCCTGCTATCATTAATGCTCAGACAAGCAAAGATGTATGCCTAGCCGGAGGAGATTATAACTTCCTTACTTCAAGACCAATCCGTATAAGTGTTGATGAAACAGACAGAGAAAAAGTTTTGTATGAAACATGTTACTGCGAAAATGCGTTCATGATCAGCAAAGATGTGATGCAGAGAGTTGGAGGGTTTGAAAGCATCTATTTCATAATGTACGAGGAAAGTGATTTAGGATATCGAATAAAGAGCTTAGGATATAGGATGTATATCAACAAAAACGCAATAACCCACCACTACCCCGCCATGAAGTCGCACTTTAGTAAAAAACTACGTTCATTGGGGATTGAAACTCCCGAACGTGCATATCATTTTGCAAAAAACCGCACACTTTTCATGAAGAAATTCGCACCTTGGTATTACATGCCAACATATTACCTGTTTTTTGCTCATCTCGCTTGCGCCTACTACATGATGGCTTCAATCATGGAAAAAAGATTCAATGTCGCCCTCTCTTATTTAAAGGGTACTTGGAAAGGTTTTTTTATGAAAGTAAACAAAAGCCTATACATAGAAATTTGATGCTGAGATTATGTCATGCAGCAAATGTGCATTGTCAAAATTTTGCTTATGAAAGGAACATATGATGGGAGCAATTACCAAATTTATAGAATCCCTTCATGCAGGTTATTATCGTGCAGTAAAGGTATTGCCGCAGAGTGCTAGACCTTTCTTGTATTATACACCTTTTAAACTATATAGAATATTTTTTGATTATTCTGTGAAAAAATCTGCAACGAGAAACTGTGAAACTCCGACTGAACAAATGCTTCAGAGCAAAGATTTTTTTAGCGCAAACAAAGATAGATTTGATAATGTTGCATCCTTGCTTATTGACGATGTATCGAAGGATTGTTACAAGAAAATGATTGACTTTAGGTGCAATAGTAATCTGGCTGAATTCCCGCAGGTAACCAAAGTGCAATATTTTGATGATGAATTTTTCACTTATGGCGATAGCGAAGTATACGTAGACTGTGGTGCTTTTAATGGAGACTCTATTATGCAGTTTAAACACACAATAAAAAAAATCAAGAAAAATTATGCGAAAATTATAGCATTTGAACCGGGTGCGAAGTACGATATTCTGACAAATGCTCATAATGATGTGATAGCAATCAACGCTGGCGTGTGGAAACAAAATGATACACTTGTTTTCAGTAATGCTGGTGCTTCGACAAAAATAATCGGAGATGAAGATACTACCACAAGCAGCTCTTACGACCCCCCCCCCCC
>WQTE01000083.1 GCA_009786445.1 Oscillospiraceae bacterium
GCAGTTGGTGCAAGTGGAGAGGGTGATAATTTGCAGTGCTCTCAGGGGTGCATCAATTCTGTCTGCAAACCGCTGGAAAGCGCGTGCGTAGCTGAAGTCTAGGTGATATGCATAGTCTGTTATATCAGTTAGCCGTGCATCGAATATCGTGAACTCCAGAATTTCATCGCCGACTTGCAGTGCTATTATGTCATTTTCAGCAAGAAAACTGCTGTCAAGAAGCCTATGCAGTTCACTGAACAACCCACCCTGCGGAGCGTTGTGTCCATATATGATAAGGTGCGGTGTAGTTTTTATGTTTATGTTTCGGAAATCCATAAACAATGCACCGTTCGGGTTACGCTCACCTGTAAAAGAAGTAGTGAGGTATCTAACATTGTCTTCACCTCGCACTACAGGGTAGTCTACATATGTACCGTCTATTTTGAGCCAGCCCACAAAGTCAGGATTTATTGCCCGCATTTCTGCATCCAATGAGCCCGATGGAGCAGCCGTAAACTCGGCGTTGCCGGAGGGCTCTAATCCAATTGCCACATTTCGCAGATGCTCAAACTCTGCTGTAGATTCCCTGTGTGCGCTGATACTTGCCACGACAACTAAGGCAGTGATTAATGTCACACTGCCAAAGATGATTACCGCTATTATTAAACCTATTGTCTTTGATACTTTTTTCAATGGTGTTTCCTCCATAAGGGCGTTCATCTGACGTTAACCGGAGAGCCCTGTCATCCTGAGCGAAGCGAAGGGTCTTTGCAGCAGCTTTTTTTATTGTTTTTTGCAGCCCGCTTCTGTCTCAAGTGGAAAAACAGCATAGTTCCTGTTACAAGAGTTAGGTAGAGTGCTATACCCATAGCAATAAGTGTTGGTGTAATATCAGCAACACCTGTCTGTGGTACATTGCCGAAGCCTGTGCTTACTATCAGGTTTAACGTAGCATGACCTCCGGTAAACTCTGAAATGAACGANTATGTGCCATCAGAAAGACCCGAAATGAANGCCTCACTGAGTGTTATCGCAGTGCTGCCCGAGGCTATGGTCAGATGGGCAGTGCTGACAAGATTATCTCCAAACCATAGCCGCTGGAATGTAGTATGGTCGGCATTCACCCTAGCCGTCCTTGTACCACTACCTGTCCAAGTCCCGAAATGCTCTATTACAGTAAGAGTCCCTGCACCCTGTGGTCTGGTAACACCGGCAGGTGGTGCTGTTGTCCCGGGTGGCGGGGATGTTCCGGGTGATGGGTTAGGGCTTGTACCGGGACTCGGTGATGCTCCCGGGGATGGGCTTGCAGTTGCGCCCGGTGTCCACAGGGCGTGTATTGTTACTTCAACATCTCCGGCAGGTATTGAAGTCACAGATGCACCTCCGGCTGTTAATGACCAACCTGCAAATGTGTGACCATCACGAGTAGGTGTCGGAGTTGTAGGGATTGTCCACGCTGTGCGCGGAATGTTTTGAGCTTGTATGCCTCCGGTGCCGCCATGCAAGTTTACATTCAAACGCCGCTCATTTGCCGCAGGTGGTGGTAGATTTCCGCCGCCGCCGTTGCCATTGCCGCCGCCATTGCCGCCGTAACCCGGATCTCCGGGTCCTAGCGGAGGCTGGCTATTTACCAATATGCTACCGGGAGTTCTTGGTGCGCCGGGATATATGCCATTGCCGGATGCCGTCGCAGGAACGCCGCTAATTTGGTCATCCGTGTAAAATATGCTTATCGTTGGAGCCGAGCCCACCGGAGTAGCCGGCAGGATATGAAAAGTCAAATTAACGAGGACTGCACTACCGGTCCAATCCGTCGGATTCGTGGGGTGTACAAGGGATATCCACTGTTCGCCCGCCCTATCACTGGGGGTGTAGTTATTCAGAGGAATCGGGGCTCCTGTGGGCTGGGATACGTTGATTAGCTGAAGTTGAGTGGAAGGATACTCAATTCTGAAACCAACCGCTGCAAAAGCGTACTCTCCCGTCGAGACACGGAGGGGTACATCCGCAGTGCCGCCCCGACGACCGTCAACATTCAAATCGACAGAGAACGAAGGCCCTCCCGGAAGTGCTGTCGCAGACACCGTCAGCGGCATGACTATACCAAGTACTAAAGCTGATGCAACCACAGTCGCCAGAATTTTTTTTATTTTCATGACCATTCCCTTAATTTTTATTTTGCTTTAATCTCCTGCATCCGGTGCGTTTGGCAAACGTTCGTCATAAATTGCGAAAATCTCTAACAAACGAGTCAAATCGTCTCCCGTGATGAATCCTTTGCGACCAATGTCCGCATTATTCCTGCCGCGCTCACTAAGTTCAATAGCATTCGGAGTACCACGAAGCCCGAGATACCTTGCGAGAGTAATGACATCCAAATAGTTAACATCACCGCTGTCGTCAACATCTCCGAGTATTATTCCGGGGCGCGGACGAATCATGACGGAAAAAGTCTCTTGAACCTGCATAGTCCCCCTAAGATTAACGCCAACAGTGAACGTCAACTCGCCTGATAATGTAGGAGTTCCCGTTACCTCGGTAAACCTTCCCGTGCTTGGGTCAACCGATAGACTAAACCCAGGATCTGAAAGCCCATCTAAATTCCATGAGATTAACTCCCACGACGGATTACGACCTTGACCTACATCGCCTAAATCATCCGCTCTGATATTCAGAGACCTTGCAAACAGTTGTCCTACCATCCCATCTCTTGCATCAGGCAACGTAATAAGCGGATTAATTGTCGGGAAACCGCGGATGTACACATCCAGATTTACAGGACTTGCCAGTGTGCCCGGACCTGTAGGATCAACAGGCATACGCATCACCATATAGTTATGGGTTGTAGTTCTCCAGTGACCCGGCTGACCTGAATTCGGAACTGCAGGTCCGCCAATAGGTGGCACATGGGGTTGAGGATGGTTTGCTAAATTGTGCTCCCAACGCACAAATCTGGGGTCGTGAGAAATTATCATGCCAAGTGTTCCCGGCATAACGGCGCGTCTCTCCACATAGCGAGGAGCATCTGCAACTTCATTGAATGATTCCGATTCTCCGCCGGGTGTCACTCTGGTCACAAATGCGGCCGGGTTCCCAAAACCCATGTCAATGTACAAATAAGTGCGAGGCCATATTCTCAGGTTAAACCCTGGCGTTGCTCCCGTCGGTACAGGCACTGCTATTTCTGTACGGATATTGGGGTTCGGGTCATGCATTGAGCTAAATGTGATATTGACCGGAAAATCCCCAAAAGTCATGGGAGTGCCGGATATACTCACTGCATACTCTCCTACAGGGCCGATATTATTGCTGTTTCCTGCTCCGCTTCCATTCCCATTTTCGCCACCGTTGTTTCCATCCGGAAGAGGGGTAACCTCAGTCGGGAATATAAGCCCGGGCGAACGGTTAAAATTCATCCCCGGAACATTATCCAGCTGATTCGTAATCGGGTCTCCGTTATATGCCAAATGCCATTGAGTAAACTGAAATTCTTCCCTTATTCCTCCGATAACAGATGGGTCGGGTATTCTAACCAGTCTTGTGGGAAATCCTGTTGCACGAATCGTGCCGCTATAAGGCGTGTCGGCAGGTTCACTGAGTTCCGGCCGCGAAGCACTTGGATAACGCAGGGTTCCGTCCATTGCATGTGGGAGTCCGTCAAATGCGGTCACAAAGCTTGGGCGCGGCAATATTGTGATAGTGAATGTGCGTTCAATGGTGCCTATTAGTATCTGTCCGGGACTGCCCGATCTGTCGGGGTCTCGCAATAAGCCGATTTGCACCTGTGCGGGATGCTGTGCAACAGCTTCTAACCTGACAGTAAGCGAGATGTCTCTTGAAAACGTGGGAGGCGGCATGAACGCAATATCAACGAAAGGATGCTCGCCGGCAATATCTCCGGGAACCGTGAATGTATAACCGGTGGCTGAATTATCTATGATGCTAAAGCGCCATTGAGTGCCACCAAAACGATACCAGTCGCCGTCACCGGGAGAGCCGGGGGTAATCGGAGGAGCATCCGGGTCACCAGGGTCCGGCACAGGATCGGTTGGGGCTATGAACGGGTTTGTGGGGAACTCAGGAAATTGAGGCACATGCACACGAATCCTCGTATTAAAAGGATCAAGAGGCTCCAGCAATGCCATCACCTCAGGGTCGCCATAGCGAACGCCAATCATGCCATCAGGCATATCTCTCTCTATAATATCAGGGCGCGGCAATATCTTAAACGTGAATGGGCGAACATGGCTTACCCATTGCTCTGTAACAGCAGGAATACCGGGCGTTATTATGTTACCGAACTCCGGGTTAGGATCCCCATCTATATATTCCCTTGTATCAAGCACAGGCGGGACTTCCGGCACAAACTGCCGAGTACGCCATCTCACAGTTACGTTGAACCTAAAATGCATCGCATCTGTCGGGAATACAGGGTCATCTTCGAACCAGCCATCTAAAGGCAACGGTCTTCCGTGAATCCTAAAACCCATACCCATAGCGAGTGGGTCAAACCACATATTGTAGTCTTCAGCAGGCACAGGTGCGCCGACGCCGCCGAAAGAACCGCTGAAGCCCGTGATTGAGGCACTTACAGCATCAAGTGAAGAATATCCGGTTAAAATAATATTTTCTCCCCATAAGCTTTCAGGCTGACCGGGTCTGAAGCCGTAGTCGTTCCCGAACATTCCGTAACGTAGCGGTGTCGGTCTAAAATTATATATTATATTATCCTCGTCACTATCGTCACGGTTAAGGAATTCGTCACCTCTGTCAAATTCAGGAGGAAGTGTGCCATGCTCGATGCCGTCAGGATTAAGCACAATAATATCATCGCTTTCGTTCGGCATATCTGTGTATAGTGCTCTTATTTGAAAATCTTCTTCAGGCACAACAAATGACATGCGGACAATACTTTCTTCCGACGGCTCAGCCGTAAACTTCACATCTGCAAAGCGAGGGTCTGCTTCCCATGCCACAAAGCCAAGAGCAGGAGCACTTAATTTCACAATATCTCCGGGCTCTGCTTCTTTGGGGATAAGGGGGTAGTAGCGCCAGAGTTCTTCCCCCACCGCTTTTTGCAGAGCACTCTGCCAGAAAAAGTTGTCTTCAGTTTGGTGCACAATACGGTCGGCACCCACCCTATCAACAGGTCTGCGTTCAAGGGTGGCTTCATCGCCGCCATCGCCAAAGACAGTAATAACCACAACAACCGCCGCAACAGCGCAGATTACAACCAATAACCCTATTATCATATTTCTAAGTAATTTCATACCTTTTTTCATAATCATCAAATCCTTTCGCACTTATAGACACATTATATCCATATTATATTGTCATTACATGCGGATTGCATGTGAGTCCATATCGGGTGTATTATATATAAGAGTTCACCGCTCTCACACCAAGCATGATGGATGGTGGGAGTGCTACGCAAAAGTCTACTTATGCGTAGCACTTTCCCTAGTGTACATTTTACCATATTTTCAGAGAGATTTCAACTGTTTTTTGCTCCGAATTTACGAAATTGTCACCAAATTGTCACAATTTAGTTACAAGTCGTGCGCAAATGCAGTTTCAGTCGCCCGATTTTCGCAATTCCGTTATTATTTATCGGATGTTTAGGGGGCGGACTTTAGGGGTTTGAGCGATTTTGAGAAAAAAATAAATCAATTGTGGTTGTGTGCTATCCGGTATATTGACAACACCATAACGCAGGGATGTGTTTCGTTTAGGGGTGCATATTGCAGATTTTTATTGTAATCGATTACTACACAGGGTATAATTGCAGTGTAAGGAGTTGAAAGTTATGCAAGATTTAATTTTAAGCGTTGATGCATTACCCGACACTTTGCATAAGCGTATTGGAAGCGAAAAAGTGAGAGTACATGAGGAAAACGGCGCAATCATTCTAACGCCTGTTCCTAAGTCTGAATCCACAATCTTGTGGGGGCTATTGCAGGGTAATAAATTCACGACTGAACAATATCTTGCACAAAAGAAGCAAGATAAGGAATTAGAAGCATGAACAAATACGTTTTAGATGCCTGTGCGATTGTTGCCAACCATTACCGTTTCAAATCGCCATATGTGCCTTGTTATTGCACTATCGAGGAGGCATTTATCGCTTACCCTTGTCGGCTCGATACTCACGCAAACGACTGTAAAAAACTGTATGTTTAAGACCCGTCAGGTTTAACGCCTCCGAAAAAGAAATTTCACGCTTTTCCCACAGCGTGATCACTTCCCCGAAATTATCGGGGATTTTTTTCGTGGGACGACCAAAACGGACACCTCGCGCCTTTGCTGCCACAATGCCCTCGGCTTGCCGTGTGCGGATAGCCTCGCGCTCGCTTTGTGCAACAAAACTTAATAGCGAAAGAACAGTATCGGCAATGAAAGTACCAATCAAATCCCTACCGTTGCGCGTATCTAGCAGTGGCATATCTATCACTGCGATGTCCACACCACGCTCTTTGGTAAGAATCCTCCACTGGTTTTGGATATCCTCATAGTTACGTCCCAAGCGGTCTATGCTTTTGACGTATAGTAAATCGCCCGACCTGAGTTTTCGCATCATCGCTGTCCACGCAGGTCTCTGAAAATCCTTGCCGCTCTGCTTGTCTGCGAAGATATGTGTCGGAGGAATGTCCAGCGCAGCCATTGCATCAAGCTGCCTTCCCTCGTTTTGGTCTGCACTGGACACGCGAATGTAACCGTAGATTGTCAATTTTCGAACTCCTTCCCTAAGTTTGTATGCGCTAAGTTTCGAAATACATTAACATTTGATTATTGATATTTTCAACTAGTATTTTTAAGCAAGCAGCAAATAATAAAATTTCAGACACTCATAATTTCACTATATTCTGTACGTAAAAGTAGACTTTTGCGAAGTATTTTTTCATCTTTACCACACACAATGGTTGCGTAAATTTCTCTAGCAAAGTGAAAGGAAGTAATTGCTATGAAAAAAGGTATGAAATTACTTAGAAATATGATAATAGGGTTGCTGGTCGTAATCTGCGCTGTTGCTGCGGTTGTCGTGGTTATAACTGTCTTTGGCGATGGCAATGAAGCCACAATGGAGCGCAGACCTGTGGAGCGCGTGCGGGCAACCGGCGTTGTGCATGAAGCGGAGGACAGTTTGAACTTGCAGACATCTTTGCAAAGAAGATTAGGAGAATCATATTGGCGTTACTATCCGAGTATTCCGGATGAAGCTATGCCGGGAGACATCGTTAATATAAGCGTACCCGCACTCGGATTTGTAGCGTGGGAGGCCGAATCGTTATATTCTGAAGTGAAAATTATGGACGAAATATCAACTGCTGATTTTATACGTGCTTCTTTTGTCGTTCCTGAAGAGGCATTTGCTGTTAGGGCATTATATACAGACACTTTCGATTCCGGTGAAGGAGTATTTATTTTCAACTATGAAGCTATTGAAGAAGGGCAGGCGGAAATACGACCTGATGCAACTGAAACAGTGTATTTAAGATATGGAATGTTCGAGAATGATTATAGAGATTTCATTACATTCGGTGGGATTGGTAATCTTGAACAGTTTGACTTCAGAGTTGAAGATTTTTATGCGTTTATTGGCGATGCTGCTGGTGTAGGAGCTCATATACACGGTTTATCAGCACGTCCGGGCCCGGTGTTGGATGGTAGTGGCAGAGGGGTTATTGTTGAGGGATTTCCATCAGGACAAGTGCACGACTATCCGCTTCCGCCGGATGCCCCCCCTAGGGTTGTAACCATATTTACTTTTGATGTAGTTATGAGTTGGGCAATAGAGGAAGAAGTCGAACCGGAACGGCCAAACATGATCTCAAATCCGAACTTTGACCCGGATTTGCCCGTTGGCCCAGGTAATCCAGAACAAATACAAGATGGCACTATACCGGCAGTGCGCGAACTCGTAGTAAATGATAGGGCTACCAGACGTGTACAGTTTACAATCTTACCACAGCCAATAATCCGGCCTAGGATTATGCAAGATGGTATGGTTGGGGTACAATATGGAGGGACGGAAGCTCATGGAACTAGAATAGGTGTTGATGTTCTTGATTTACTTAATCCTAATTTTCCTGACCCACCTGTTGACCTTGATAGCGATGATCCCTTTGAACGTGCAGGTTTGATTTGGCGTTGGGGTATAATCCATGACACGGATTACTACTGGCCAAATCCACCCAAGATTACTGATGGCAACCCACAGGCCGATATATTAATCAGACCTAATCCGCTTACGCCGAATATAATCCCCCCAACCAGTCCGGGAATTATACCGTTTACTCTCGAACTATTAGCATTTGCCCCACATCCTGAGCAGAATCCAACTATACTGCGTCATATAGGTACTGTCAGGCAATCATTTGAAATTACAATATTGCCTCGCCCTGAGTTTGTGACAGGCTCCACGGGGCTTGCTCACACCATGGATGCTACACTTAGGTTTACGCCTGAGTTGATGGAAGAAAATGGGGTTCCTATGCTGGATAGTAGTGGCCACCCAATAGTGATTCAATATAATGAACCGCACACCCGTTTGTTGGTAGATGATAATGATGTCCCTATACTCAATGCTGGCGGTGACTTTGTTTGGCTCGGACATAGTCTCGCAACCCCTGAAAACCAGCAGGGGCATACCTATCAACAAACCATTCGTGCCAAAGGATTTCACCAAAACATAGACTGGAACTGGAGTTATGACACACTCCCGGCAGGTTTGCAGTTCGACCGAAGTCCGGGTTCGTTTAATCCTGTTTTCATGGGTGCTGAGGGTACCGGCGGTTTCGGTGAAGATATATTTGGAATAAACGGAACCCCCAGAACTTTCGGGACAAAAACATTCACTGTAACATATGATTCTATGAATGATGACAATTTGAATGTTCGCGTAGAAATCCCGAGGACGTTCACACTAATAATATGGCCTCGAACTTACTTGCACATCAATATGGGAGCTTTTCAAAGGGGCTTCGTACGTCAAATGGGTGAGAATGGAATAGCAGACAATTTTAATGAAAATATTGACTCGGAAGCCCGTATGTATATGCATAGACACGCTGTAATGCCGGGCAACTTAGGTATGATTAGCTTTGACGTTGGCAGTTTCGTGCGTTGGGAGCATGAATTTAGCGCAACACAGCATAGTAATCTTCCACCCATTGGCGGCCCTTCAAGTGCTAGGCCCACAACGGCAGCAGCAAACTGGCAGCAACAGACAGGTCACTTTCGTACCCCAACCCATAATCATATGGTAATGCGTATGCCCGTGACTACAACTACACAAAATAATGTTGCAACCTACGACCCCGATAATCATTTCACGGAGGTATTCATCCGAGGTTTTACAGGAATAGAGGAGCCTTATATCACATTAGAACAGGGCCATGGAGAAGTGGGACGTACGTTTGATAGATCGCTTCAAATTAGGGCACAGGATATAGGCGTGGTCGGTGGCACTCCTCCAGACAATCGTCCGATATTTTGGGAGATCATATCACATCCGGAAATAGAATATCCCGACCATGGGTGCGGCATAAATCTTTCGATTGATCCGGATGCTGGTCGCACAAGCACTTTGACCGAAGTTCCAACACGTGCGGGAATATACACTTTCACTATAGGTGTTAACCTTAGGGGAACCATGAGAATCGACAGGACTTTTTCAGTCATTGTCAACCCTCGACCTGATGTTATGCTTGGGGATGTTAATAACGACCGTGTCGTAAACCTTGCCGACTTCATGCTATTGGCTAGAGCTGTCAGATATAACGATATGTCATATATTGTAAATTTTGATAATGCAAATGTTGTCCGCGATTTCACCCCTAATGGTGACCATAACATAAACCGTGCCGACGTAGATAGATTAGCTGAGTTTTTTGCTAATACACGTGCATTACCGGAACCGCCGGACTTGAATGAATTATTAGGTGATTAAATGAAGATTAATAGCAAAAATGCAATTAAAAAGATAGTAGCGATTGTTATTATCGTGGTGCTTCTGACGAGTGTGATTTTGCCACAACATCTTGCTTTTGCAGACACAATTAACGGAGGACCTACATTCTCAGTTGGTTCTGGTGTGTCCGGTAGACCTGGCGACACTGTTACTGTTCCAATTATTGTCACTGACAATCCTGCTACGGGCTTTGCGGGAGTCGGTTTGAGGGTTTCTTTTGATGACAACTTACTGAAACTCGTAGATGCAAGAAATCTTATAGCAGAGTTACCTTTTAACCCTCCGCACTTTGTGCCTCGTAATGACGGAAACAGCCCACAATGGATTTCTCTTGTAGACCGAAGCGGCCCTGCTGACTGGACCCTCCCTTCCGGTACGATTGTCAACTTGTATTTTAGAATCAGTGATACTGCTACCCCAGGTCCTGCGCCCATTAGTTTAGATTGGACTCGCTTTCCTGACGGCGAACCAGCCACAGCGAGCGGCTCTGTTTATACACAAGCGAGATTGGTTCCTGCTAATCTGAATGTAACTGCGCTTACAGACCCACCACCCGGCAATGGCGGTGGTAATGGTAGCGGCGGTAATGGCGGCGACGGTGGCGGTGGCAGCGGCGGTACCGGTACGAGTCCGAGCCCAGGTCCGGGCCCATCCCCGGGAGCATCACCGAGTCCCGGTACAAGCCCTAACCCATCACCCGGAACATCCCCGCCACCCGGGACAACAGCACCACCTGCCGGTGTTACC
>WQTE01000084.1 GCA_009786445.1 Oscillospiraceae bacterium
TCTGTGCCTGAAAGCCTATCATAAAATGGCAGAGTCTCAAAAAAACTAAAAGGTGTAATTCTAAACTGTCCGGTTCGTCTGCCATAGAGCGGGCTCTTGTACCCCAGCACCTGATTTTCCATGAAACTCATACTTGACCCGCAGAGAACTAAAAAAAGCTTGCTTTCTCTAAGCTGCGTATCAATGTGTGCTTGCAGAATTGACGAAATAGGATGATATCCTCCGGCAAGATAGGGATATTCGTCAATGACTAAAACAACCCTTTCATCTAGTGCTATGTTACAGATATAATCAAAAGCTCTCTCCCAGTCGGAAAAAAAAGAATTTTCGACATGTTCGGGTGCGGTCACAGAGTAGACGGATTTTGAAAAACCGACAAGATTGTGCATACCATCCACCTCTCGCGCCAAAAAATAAATAGCTTTCTTATCCTTTATAAACTCTTGGATGAGAGTTGTTTTTCCTACACGGCGCCGTCCATATATGACAGCAAGCTCAAAACAGCCACTATCATACATTTCACCAAGCTTGTGCAATTCATTTGACCTGCCTACAAACATAAATTTGCACCTCTATAATCATACTCGTAAGTTTGCAACTCACGAGTATGATTATAGAGTATTTACCGGAAAATGTCAATGGCAAACACGAAAAGTTAGGATAGGCAATAGCGAAAGTCGCACTCACAAATCACCCGCCGCCTGCGGGCGGCGGGTGATTTGATAAAGCGGAGAAAATGAATTAGTATAGTTGCTCAAAAACCCAATATTTGCAATGGTTTTTTGAGTTTCGCAATTGCCTATAATTGAACGAAGCAGGGGGACGGAGGAACTGTTTCATAGCATAAGGCTAGCAAAAGATAGTGAAGCAGCACCCCCGTCCCTCCTTCTTAAACTTACTGTGGCATTTCAGTCCTTTGTGTGGTAAGATATTTTCATCAATGAAAATAGGTGGAAGCCATGAAAACTAGGGTATATTTAGATAACTGCTGCTTTAACAGACCATACGATAATCAAAGCTACTTGAAGATAGAGTTGGAAACGAAAGCTAAGTTGAAAATTCAGGAAATGATAATTGACCGATAGCAAACTTTTGAAATATAAAGACGAAAGAATCAAGGTCATTAACCCATTAGAGTTTATTTTGGAAATGGAGGAAGATTTGTTATGACAGATACATTGTTAAAAGAATCCATAATAAAACATCTAATCGTAAACTTCGGACATGTACAAACTGAAAGATTCATAGCTCTTGTAACTAAAGAACCATTTGATTACACTAAATGGCAGGAGAACCTGTACGAAGATATGTCTGTTGAGGAATTATCTGCAAGAGCTATGGCTAACCGAATAAACAAAAAAAAGCTTCAAAAAGGTTAGTCAAGGGGAGATTAAGCTGAAGCAGCAATCCCCTCGCTTCACATGCGTGTAGTCGATTGTGAAACAAGGGACGGTCTCTGACACAAGAGAATCGTCCCCCTGTGTCAGACCGACCGCCCTTGCTTTACTTACAGGAACAAGAAGAAGGTTGTTCCTATGTAGCGCATTGCTACGCCGGATATTAGTCCCAGAAATGGATTTTTTGTTATGGCTGTTACTGTCATTGCGGTTATTCCCGATACGATAGCTTCAGCTTCAAGTGCATAACCTGTAGCTGCGTGTGGTGGAGGGGTTCCGCCTTGAATGACGTTTCTAAGTTGGGGAACTAAGGTTGAGAAAAAGCCAATGATGAAAAGAAATCCTGCAAGGCTCTGAACCGGCACAAATTTAACGAGTTTATTGATAAGACCGAACAAGCACAGGAAGCCGAGTACCAGCATCATTAATACACCTGCCAGTACAGGCCACGCTGTTTGCGCAGTGGCTGATATAATGGCTTCTATCGGCATACCGCCAAACAGCACTGTCGGTATGTCTGCTAAGCTGTTTATGACTGTCAGTGTGTCAATCTGGAGCGGGTAGTATAAGGCACCGTCGGCATCGCGAGGGCCGAATCCGGCGGTGATTGTTCCAAAGGCAATATTTGTTCCAATGTTAATACAGATGAATGCCAGTGAATAATATACTGCAAGAAAACCAAACTTTGGCTTGGTCATTTTAAATCCTTGCCAATACGCTTTTTTCCAGGGTCGGTTTTCTTCTAATGATTCGTCCATGTCTCCTGTAAAGCCATTGCTTTTTGCAAGATTGGCATAGTTTACTCTGCGACCTCTTTTTCCTGTTTCTTTGTCTTTTTGCAGCAACAGGAAATCAAGTGTAGCAACGGTAACAGAGACTGCAATTACCCAGACAAGCTGATTTGGGTCTCCGAGAGTCAGGGCGAAAGTAACCAAAGCTGTAAGAAATGAGATTGCACCTGTGCGCTTATCTTGGGTCAGCATATCAACGGATATCTGGGAAACCATCAATCCTACACCTGCCATCATGCCCCATAATACCGGTTGTCCTGCCCAGTCTGCGATTGCTGATACCCATCCTGCGGCTCCTGCAACGACCATTACCACTACTGCGATAAGGAGTGCTGCAACTCTTTCGTTAGTGTTTTTTACAAAGTTTGATACTGTCAGAATTGAGCTTTGTCCGGAAAGTGGCACTACATTTCCTGTTAGCGCGTTTCCAACGGAGCCTACAAAGAATGCAAATGCCGTTGGCTTCATTTTGTAGCCCATTTGCGCCGCCCACGCAAGCATAGTCAGACCGTTGATTGCTACGAAAACTACTGCTAATACTAGTGCTGTTAAGTCATTAAACATAGAAATACCCCTCTTTTTATCAGGTTTTGTATCTAAACGGTTTTTTGACCCGGTCGTCTTTGCGAGGGATGCCGCAGATGATAGGCAATGTGCTCCGCAAACAGCCTATTATCTGCTTAGCTTTTGCGAAGTTCCGATGTTACATTGCTCAGAATTTCATCTGCAACCTTGCAATACTTTGCAAGTATTGCTTCGGCTTCGGCTTCTATGCTTTTGGCGTAGTCGCGGTTTGTCATGTATTTTGTGTTGATGAATACGTTCAGGCTCGCGCCTTCTATTGCCGCTTTGCAGAATGCTGCACCTACGCCTGCATCGCTTAGGGCTAGGCGGCTGCCTTTTTTTGCAAATTCATCAAGCAGTTCTATTGCTCTTGCACTCAGGCGCATTATGTCGAGCGGGACGGATGTCGCCAGCTTTAGTGCATCTTCCATTACGGTTTCTCTTGTTGGGTCATCTTTGGGTATGCCGTATGCTTTGGATAGCGGCTCAAATACTACGGCATCTTCATCTACCAAGCGCAGAAACTCAGTTTGCAGTGCTTGTGCTTTTTCCATGAGTGTTTTTATTTCGTCTTCTACATCTGCGTACTTTTTCTTGCCTATCGTCAGGCTGCCCACCATAGAGCCCAGTGCCATGCCCACCGCAGCTACCAGCGCGGAAGCTCCGCCGCCGCCGGGGACAGCGGCTTTGCTTGCAAGCTCAGTTGTAAATTCGGTAATTGATTTGTCTATGAATTGCATTTTTGTGTTCCTCCTTGAGATGCTGCTCGGGCCGCAGGGTATTTGGGAAATTGATTTTTAGCATTTAGAACAAACCTTTTACTGCGCCGGTTTCTGTGTCTATGTCTATTTTGCGGTAGGCGGGGTTTGAGCCTGTGCCGGGCATCATGCTTATTGTACCTGCCATCGGGCATAGGAATTTTGCGCCACCGTAGACCAGTATATCGCGGATTGGCAGCCGCCAACCTTTTGGTACACCTTTTTTTGCCGGTTCGTGTGATAGTGATAGGTGGGTTTTGACCATCATGGTGGAGAAATCAGCATATTGCGGGTCGCTTTCAAATCTTTCTGCTTTTTCTTTTGCCAGCGGCGACCAGTCTACGCCGTCTGCTCCGTAAATCTCGGCGGCGATAATTTCTACACGCTTTCTTAGCGGCATGGATAAGTCATATAGGTATTTAAGCTCTGTAGGTTCGTTGCAAGCATCGGCTACTAGCTCCGCAAGTTCAACGGCTCCTTCGCCGCCGTATTGCCAGTGTTCGCTGAGTGCACAGCGCACGCCTTGCTCTGCGCAGAGCTTTTTAATCAGTGCGACTTCTGCATCTGTGTCTGTGTGGAACTTGTTTATGCACACAACGGGGGTTATGCCTGATTTTTTGACGTTATTTATATGGAAGAACAGGTTTGTTGAGCCTTTTTCCAGCAGTTCAAGGTTTTCCTGTGTGTATTCGTTTGGGAGAGGTTTTCCGGGTGCTACTGCGGGACCTCCACCGTGCATTTTCAGTGCGCGGATGGTGGCTACAACTACCGAGACATGTGGCTTTAGCCCGGATAGACGGCATTTGACGTTCCAAAATTTTTCAAAGCCGATGTCAGCGGCAAAGCCCGATTCTGTGACATGGTAATCAAAGAGCTTGAGCGCCAGTCTGTCACCGATTATGGAGGATTGTCCTATAGCTATATTGGCAAACGGTCCTGCGTGGATTAGGCAGGGCTGGTGCTCGACTGTATAGCAGAGTGTCGGATTTATTGTGTTTCTCATCCATGCGGTCATTGCTCCGTCTACTTCTAAGTCTGCTGTTGTTACGGGATTGCCTTTTTTGTCGTATGCGACAATTATCTTGCCGATGCGTTCTCGCAAATCTTTGAGGTCGGTTGCCACGGAGAGGATAGCCATCAGTTCGCTGCCTACGGCTATGCCGAACTTTGAGTCCATCTCATAGCCGTTTCTTTCGCCTTCGCCCAAGCCTATGCGGATGTTTCTGAGCCCTTGTGCGCAGAAATCTATGACCCAACCAAGCTCAATGCGCTCGGGGTCGATGTCGAGGCGCTTCAGCCCGATTTCAGCCAGCCGCGCATCGTCATAGTTTCGTTCGTGTTGCATTCGTGCATTCAGCGCGACCATGGCAAGGTTGTGGGCGTTCATGATGTCGTTTATGTCACCCGTGAGGCCCAGTGAAAATTCTGTCATGGGGATGAGCAGCGCGTTACCACCACCTGCTGCGGTGCCTTTTACGTTCATCGTGGGTCCGCCCGAGGGTTGTCTGAGACAGCCGCCGACGTTTTTGCCAATTTTGCCAAGCCCTTGAATCAATCCCAGCGATGTTGTGGATTTTCCTTCGCCGAGCGGGGTAGGGGTGATTGCCGTCACTTCTATGAACTTGCCGTCAGGCTTGTTTTTGAGACGGTTCATTATTTTGATAAAATCCAACTTCGGCGTTTTGCCGTATGGTATTATTTCGTCAGGGAGCAGCCCCATTGATTGACGAAAGTGTTCTACATCGGGAAGTGTTTTCTCAGCCTCCTCGGCTATTTGCCAATCTTTGTATTTTGTCGGATCAAGCATAGTTGTAAGTTCCTTTCGTTAAACAGCCCGTTATCTGCTAATCTCTGACCGCTTACAATTTATTCAACGTTTTACCAAGTAGCATGATAACACATATGGTTATTAATATACAAGTGTGATATAATGATAATTGCGCAAAACTTATTATAGGAGGTGCGATTTGACAATTGTTTTTACCGGTGGCGGCACAGTTGGTCATGTCTCGGTGAACTTAGCGCTTATACCGCATTTTGTTTCGGATGGTTGGGAACTACATTATATCGGCAGTGAAACCGGTATAGAGCGAAAGATGGTGGAAGATATTCCTAATCTTAGTTACCATCCAATTTCGACGGGTAAACTCAGAAGGTATTTAAGCGTTAAAAATTTTACCGATTTATTTAGAATTCTAAAAGGCATTTTGCAGGCAAGAAAAATCCTAAGCAAAATAAAGCCTGATATTATTTTTTCAAAAGGTGGCTTTGTTTCGTTCCCTGTAGTTGCGGCGGCTAAGCTGAAAAAGGTGAAGGTGATTTTGCACGAGTCAGACTTGACGCCGGGACTTGCAAATAAAATGTCGATGCCGCTTAGCGATGCTATACTGACTACTTTTAAAGACACGGAAAAATTCATCAAAGATTCGGACAAGGTGCACTTTGTCGGAGCTATTATTAGAGAGGAATTAAAGGCAGGGGACAGGGCAAAGGGGCTCAGGTTTTGCGGCATGGAAAACGGCAAGCCCATTTTATTCATAATGGGTGGAAGCTCCGGCGCACAAAGCATCAATATTGCTGTTAGAAATAATTTGGATAAGCTGCTAAACAGCTTCAACATTATTCATATATGCGGAACGGGCAACGTGGACAGCACTTATGATTTTGCGGGGTACAGGCAATATGAGTTTGTCAAGGAGGAGTTGCCGGATATGCTTAAGGCGTGTGACTTGGTCATATCCAGAGCCGGTGCAAATGCGATATTTGAATTTTTACAGCTAAAGAAGCCTATGTTGCTTGTTCCCATTCCACTTAGCCAAAGCAGGGGAGACCAGTATCATAATGCAGAATATTTCAAAGCAAAGGGGTACTGTGACGTGCTCTATGATGAAAGTTTGAGCAGCGATGAATTTGTTTCAAAAGTGCTCGATGTTTACAATAACCGCAATGACTATTTAGAGAAGATGGAAAAACAAACAGAAATAGGCAGTGTAAACGATATAATTTCAATCATAAAATCATTTTTAATTGACAAGAAAAAACCGCTACACTATAATTAGGTGACGAAAAGTCTCAAATCGGTCACAT
This sequence comes from Oscillospiraceae bacterium, assembly GCA_009786445.1. Taxonomy (GTDB): domain Bacteria; phylum Bacillota; class Clostridia; order Oscillospirales; family Oscillospiraceae; genus WRMH01. The sequence goes on from WQTE01000084.1 coordinate 6,598, forward strand.
CATGAAATGAGCGTGAGCTTCTTTCATTGCGAAGTGCGAGCCGGTAATATCTATACAATTCGGTAGTTAAAGCAAGTTATTCAAAAGAAGGGGAGATGCTGAATGGCAGTTAATAACCTAAAAATAAAAGCCAAGCTGGGTGTAGGTTTTGCGTTGCTTTTGTCTATTATTATCAGCATCATGGTACTTGGCATAATCAATATCGGAAATGTGGCTTCCGATTATGCTCACACACAAAATTATTCGGTGGTACGTTATTCCCTTATCAGAGATTTGGAAGTGCAACTGATGGATATGCGGCGCATTGCGGCTACTGCTGCTTTTGTTGGGGGAGATGTGCCGACACTTGAGGCTTTGGATAACGAAATGTACACCCTTCAAGGCGATATGCAAGCGAGCCTTTTTCTGTTTTCAGACAGCCTACGTGGTGATGAAGTGATTGACAGTACTTTGCGAGATTCGTTGTCACAAAGGGTCATTAATTTAGAGAGTTTAATTAATGCATATTTAGATGATGTTGTTTATCAGGTGCGGGATGCGGCTTACGCAGACGATGCGGATGAGGTGTTCCGCTTATTTTTGGAGGCGCAAACGCTAAGCCGTGAGCTCTACGTACATTTTGACGGTTTATTCAGCAGTATCAGGCAAGATATGTATGACAGAATAGAGCATAACAGCAGGATAGCAGAAAACACGCTGATTATACTTGGAGTTTTTGGTGTTGCAGGTCTGCTGGTAGGTGTTATAGTCGCTGCACACATTAACAACATGATTAATAAGTCTCAAGACTCTCTCGTGTACCGTCAGAAAATGATAAATGCAATTAACCAAGCAGCACATATGCTGCTTGATTCCGGCGATACTGATGTAATGGAAGCTATTGCAAAGGGTATGGAGATCGTAGGGCGGGGCGCAAATGCAGATCAATGTACACTTTGGCTTAATGAGCAAATTGCAGGTAAGCCTCATTTTGTCTTAAAGCAAGTTTGGGTAAGAGAGCCTGATGAAGCTATAGACATACCCGTAGGTAAGTCTTTCCCGTTTAGTGACAGACCCGGATGGTTTGAACTGTTTTCGGAAGGCCGGCGACTCAATTCTCCTGTGGCTGAATTGCCCGTTGAAAATGCAGATTTTATAGCCGCTTACGGCGCAAAATCCATTGTGGTACAGCCGTTATTCATTAACGGTAAATTCTTTGGTACCCTGAGCGTAGCTGACTGCAAGCGAGAGCGTACATTTACTAAAGACGAAGTAGATATGTTTGCTTCAGCCGGTCTTATGTTTGCTAATGCTTTAATTCGCAATGACCAGAAAACCGTCATGGAAAATGCACTGGAGGCAGAACGTGATGCCCATGAGTTGAATCAGGCAATCATCGACTCCGCGCCGTTTGTTATCGGCTTGTTTGGCGATGATACTAATTTGTTTTTTGCAAATGCACAGACCAAGAAATTTTTCAACGTGGACGACCCACGGGAAATCGTGGACAACCTCTACGATTTTTCACCTGAATTTCAGCCGTGCGGCACACCGTCGCCGGAGAAAGCCGTCATGTATGCCGAAAAGGCATACAAAGAGGGTTATGTCCGTTTTGAGTGGATGCATCAGCTCAAAAACGGGGAACAGCTGCCTGCCGAGTGCATCTACACGCGCGTACAGCGCAAAGGGAAAAACATGATTTTATGCTATACACTGGATTTGCGTGAAATCAAAAAGGCTATGATGGAAAGGCAACGATCCGAAGCGGCAGAGGAAAGCAACAGAGCAAAGTCACGGTTTTTGGCGCGAATGAGCCATGAAATTCGCACACCTATTACGGCAGTTTTAGGTATATCAGAAATTCAATTGCGAAGCTCAGCGCTGCCCGAGCATATGGAGGAAGTATTTGTCAAAATCTATGACTCCGCCAGAACATTACTCAACTTAGTCAATGATATTTTAGACCTTTCCCGAATTGAGTCGGGGAAGATGCCTCTTGTTGAGCAGGAGTATGGAGTAGAAACTCTGGTAAACGATGCGGCAGAAATGCATACCGTGTACTTAGAACATAAAGATATATCTTTCACAATGAATGCAGATGAAAGGTTACCTGCCCTGCTTATCGGCGATTCACTGCGCATAAGGCAGGTAATAAACAATTTACTCAATAATGCCTTAAAGTATACGGAACACGGGACTGTGTCCTTGTCGCTTGGTTTTCGTGAAGAGCAAAGCGGTTATATAACCTTGGCAATCACTGTTGAAGATACAGGTTACGGCATGACTGAGGAACAACTTGATGCCATAAGAACCAACGAGTATACGCGCTTTCACGAGAAGAAATATCGATTCACCGATGGCACAGGACTCGGCATTCCCATCGTGCACAGTCTTGTGGAAATGATGGGTGGTCAAATTGATTATGAAAGCATGGTTGGGAAAGGCACAAGTGTATATGTCCGCATACCGCAAAAGACGTGCGGTGCCGATGTTCTGGGTAAAGAAGTAGCCGCAAGGATTAATAGCCTTGAATCAGGTAATCGATATGCCATGGAAAAATTCAAATTTTCGCCCGAACCTATGCCTTACGGAAAGGTTCTTGTGGTTGATGATGTCGAGGCCAATTTATTCGTAGCGCAGGGTTTGCTTGCCTTTTACGAACTATCCGTAGATAGTTGCAACAGCGGGCGTGAAGCCATTGAGAAAATTGCGCGCGGCAATGTATACGACATTGTATTTATGGATTACCTGATGCCCGAATTAACCGGCACTGAGGCCATGCAAATGCTGAGAAAGTCAGGTTATAACCGTCCTATAGTAGCGCTTACTGCAAATGCATTGGTGGGTCAGCCGGAAGAGTTTATTGCAAAGGGTTTTGACGATTTTGTTTCAAAACCTATTCAGACACCGCAGTTAAATGATGTTTTAATCAAGTTTATCCGTAACAGGTATCCGCCTGAGGTGGTTGCCGAGGCGAAAACAAGGTCGAAGGGACATCATAGGGCAGGCGAAATTGATGCCTTTGTGAGCAGTGTAGGTGTTGCGGAAAAGTTGCGAAGAGAATTTATGCTCAGTAGCAAGGGGTTCTTTGCGGATATTTTACAGGCACTGGAAACAAATGACATCAAAACTGCACACCGCATAGCACATACCATAAAAGGTTCGGCAGGGCTAATTGGTGAGGATTCATTGGCACAAATCGCAAAAGATTTGGAGGCTTCGCTAAGTGAGGGCAATAAGCCTACAGATGCCGACTTGTCTGCCTTGGGAAGTGAACTTACACGTGTGCTTGAGAAAATCACAGTGCCGGAAGTAGTACTTCAAAGCAGCAACTTTGACAAAGAGAGTGCAGGGGAACTGTTTGACCAATTGGAGCCTTTGCTTAACTCTCTGGATACTAGATGCATGAAATCGATTGCAGAACTAGAGAAGATTCCTCAAACGGCTATACTGGTCAGGCAAATAGAAGATTATGAGTTTAAGCTGGCGCTTGCATCCCTGCGCTCGCTCAGGAAGGTACTCAATGTCTGAGCGAAGCAAGGGGACGGAGGTGCAAAGCGATAATTTAACATCGCTGCACTAAAAAATGTTTATTTTATGCTGTGCAATGTAACCATTGAAAAATTAAAGTTTTCTTGTTATAATAACACATTCAGAAAGTTGGTGTTCCCCTATGCCCGACGAGATATTCGAGTTTCACGGCCAGCGTTTTGATTGGGACGAAAGCAAAAATATTAATAACATAGAAAAGCACGGAATCCCATTCAAAGAGGCAGCTACAGTATTTCGTGATGATTGTGCCGTTATTATTGATGACGAGATACATTCTCAAGACGAAGA
>WQTE01000085.1 GCA_009786445.1 Oscillospiraceae bacterium
ATAGATGATGGTTATGGCGCAGTGCAGGGCGGTGCCGGAGCAGCGGCACCGGAACCGGCGGAAATCGAAGAGCCGGATGAAGACAATACAGAATGGGACGATGCAATTTTGCCCGAAGATGACGAACTGACTTACGACCACGATGCATTATTCGGTACAGACGATACGGAAGAAAACAACATGATGGACAATTTATCTTACTACTTCTCTATAACCGGCACTATAGAGTCGATTGAAGAAACCGAAAACGGTCTGAGAGTGACAATTCAAGATGCCAATGAAAACCCCGCAGTGCTGATTATCTCGGAAAACACGGTTTACCCATTTGATACCGACTTCAGCGAAGGCGATACCGTAACAGCTTGGTATGCGACAAATATGCCAATGATAATGATTTGGCCGCCCCAATACACAGTGGCAGTTCTAGCAGTAAACGCCCCCGAAGGCTCAAACATCAAAGTGGACCGCTTTGAAACAATGGAAGGTAGCGACCTCATGCTTTCGCAAGACCAAATGCTGGCTTTCGGAGTAGATGAAGACACAGAAATCCTTCTCGCTGACGGAACAGACTTCACTGACGGCGACTTAGAAGGCAGGCGCATAATAGTAATCTACGGCAGGTCAACAAGAAGCATCCCCGAACAAACTACCGCAACCAAACTCATTGTACTCTTTGAAGACATCGTACCTCTTGGTTAAGAGTTAAATAAAACGCCAAAGTCACCCGTCATGACCTGATGGGTGACTTTGGTGTTTATTGATTTATATCGTTGTGCTTCTACATGCGAGCCAATAAGGGCTCATTACTCGGCTTCATCAGCACCGGACGTATCTTCGGTGGAAGTATCGGATTTTTCCTTAACTGCTGCTGATGTATCCTGCTGGAAGTTCTCTCCGCCTTTCACGTGATTTATAAGCATTCTGAGGTAATAAATACCGTTTGAGACAATCGCCATTGATGCAATTATAACGGCGATTGGGTTATTGAAAGCCACATGATTAATAATGTTGAAACCGCGGTTTGCAACGAAGCTGAGTCTCATTACGTTTTGTCCGCGCAGAACGTTACCGACAATAAGCCCGACCAGAGTTACACAGATGAGCCATTCGAGCCACCATGCGTACCCTACATGCCCGAGTAATGTAGTGGACATAATTGTCGCCGTTGAAAAGATAACAGCAAAAACATAGTATATTCTTCTTGGTACTTCCTTTGCTTCTTTATCACCTTTTCGCACATCGCCAAGCAGGAAGTAGATATTACTGATTATAAGTATTACGAGGGATACGCATATAATCAATATCCTCCAAACAGACCCATCTGCCAAATAATCACGCCACCACGACCACCATGAGGCATACGGGCCGCCGTGGACTGCATTGATGTAAACTTGGCTCAATATAACAGGATATGCGAGTGTTACAAGCGAAAAAGCTATTGTGAAAATGTAGTAAAACCTTCTTGATGAAATTTGACCCCTTTGACTCTGCCAATCGAAGAACCAGAAAACGTAGTTTCTGATTGATGCAAGCAAAAATAGTATTGCAAGCGTGTAATTTGCAAGCGGCCATGCTGAAAACGCGAGAAATAGTGTGCCGAATCCAAGAAGCAGCATCACGTTTAGTTTTTTCTTCGCTTGGAATGATGAAACCATGAAAATAAGTGCGATAAATGCGAAAACTTGACTTACTATCCATGAGACCTGATCGTATTGAATAACGATCTCCATTCCGGCGACAAAAGGAATACGTGGCCAACTATCCGAAAACAACATTAAATCCATAAAATCATTCCCCTTTTCGTGGTATTTCGTTTAGCATATCATAAAATTCACAAAATATCCATACAATATAAAATATTTTTTATGAGATTGACTTATTATTGGTGGAAAGAATATAATGACAATAGATATTAGAGAGTGTTACAGCTGATATGCTGTTTGCGAAGTCTTTTTTCGAGAACAGGGTGAAGATTACCTGACTCGAAAAAAAGCGTAGAAAATTGCATATTAACTAACAAAAAGCGAGAGGGAACCATGGGAAAAATAAGAGGGATAAAACCTCCCCATAACAAAAATACAGAGTCCGGGAAACTGCACGTGCTTCCGATTCCCGAAGAAGTACACATGCCGATGAAAATGCATTCGGGTAAACCTGCGATACCAATTGTTAAAGTCGGCGATGAAGTGCGGGTGGGCGAGCTTATCGGAGAAATGGGCGGTACGGTCTCAGCTCCCATACATTCCAGCGTGTCGGGTTTTGTAAAGCACATAGAAGACCGCGACCCCGTGACGGGGCAAGAAGCGATTACGATAACCATTAAAGCAGACGGCAAACAAACCTGGGATGAAAAAATTGCACCGCATAGTGTAAACAGCTTAGAAGAATTCTACAATCACGTCAGAGACTCGGGAGCGGTAGGATTAGGTGGAGCAGGATACCCCGCTGCACCTAAACTCGCAATAAAAAATCTGGATAGCCTGGATTATATACTCATTAACGCCGCAGAATGTGAGCCATATGTCACAGCGGATGACTATACAATGCTAGTTGACACACGCCATGTTTATCACGGAGTTAAGCTACTGCAAAAATTCATGCATCCCAGAGAAAAAATCGTTATCTGTATAGAAGATAACAAGCCGGAAGCCATAAAAATAATGCGTGATACTTTTATTGCGGAAGAAAAAGTGGAAGTAGCTGCGATGCCAACCTTTTATCCGCAGGGAGAGCGCAAAGTCCTTGTATACAATGTAACAGGACGAATCGTACCCGAGGGAGCGCGCCTTGCAGACGTGGGAGTCATTGTTTCAAACATAACGACGATAGCGGTAGTCGCAAGATATATAGAAACAGGATTACCTCTTGTAAAAAAGCTGGTGACAGTAGACGGGCCGCTTGTAAAAAACCCGAAAAATGTATTGGCACCAATTGGCACTCCCCTCAGAACCTTGTTTGAGTACTGCGGCGGGTTCAAGGGAGACATCGAACCGAGCAAGATAATAGTCGGTGGACCGATGATGGGTTACGCACAACCGAACATAGATGTCCCCGTTGTTAAAACAACAAACGCAGCCCTTGCATTCCCAAGAGAGGATATAAAAAACCTTAAGCAAACAGCCTGTATCAAGTGCAGCAGATGCATCACTATATGTCCGATGAGCCTCATGCCGCCAAACATTGAAGCGGCATTTACTCATAAAAATCTTGAAAGACTGACTGATTTGAGAATCAATATGTGTGTCGAATGCGGAAGTTGCGCCTATGTCTGCCCTGCAAAACGCCCATTGGTGCAGACAATGCAACTTTCTAAGAAATTGTTGCGGATGAGGAGCTAGGGAGTGAGCAAATTAACAGTATCAGTATCACCACATATTCATGATAAAACTACGACGACCCTGATCATGCTTGACGTGATTATTGCGCTTATTCCGGCATTTATAGCCTCGATACTGATATTTGGAGTGAGAGCCGCAGTTGTTACGATGGTATGCATCTCGGCGTGCGTATTTTTCGAGTGGGTGTTTGAAAAAATCACCAAAAGACCAAACACTATCAGCGACCTTACTGCAATTATTACAGGCATACTTCTGGCATTCAATCTGCCTGTGACAATCCCACTGTGGCAAGCTGTATTAGGCAGCGCAGTGGCGATAATTCTGGTAAAGCAACTTTTCGGTGGACTCGGAAAAAACTTCGCAAACCCCGCAATCACGGCAAGAATCGTTTTGTTTCTTGCATTTTCGGTGACAATGACAAACTGGGACTCTCCATATGACAGCACAAACTTATGGGTCTACCCGATAGATGGAGTAGCAGGAGCAACACCGCTTGCACTTATGTGGCGAGGTGAGACAGAATACCTCCCAAGTATGTTGCAAATGTTTTTAGGGATAAGAGGCGGAAGCCTCGGGGAAACAAGCAATCTGGCACTCCTGATGGGCGGAGTATACTTAATTGCAAGAAAAGTTATCACATGGCACATTCCGGTGATATACATTGGGGTAGTAGTTGTTTTGACAGCACTACTTGGAGAAAATGCGATATATCATATGTTCGCAGGTGGATTATTTCTCGGCGCAATATTCATGGCAACAGACTACGTAACCTCCCCGCAAACAAAAAAAGGAAAACTAATATTCGCAGTAGGAGCAGGTTTGTTTACCGTACTATTCAGAATCTACAGCAGCTACCCCGAAGGCGTATCATTTGCGATACTGATTATGAACATATTGACTCCGTATATAAACAAATACACGCAATCGGTACCGCTTGGCAGGAAGAAGTAGGGGCGATTACCAATCGCCCGTGAAAATTGTGCAACCTCGAATAGCGGGCGATTACTAATCGCCCCTACAGGGCAAATTAATCCGAGGTGGCGGTAGATAATCAGAAAATAGGAGAACATATGAAAAGAACCTATGTAATGCCGCTTGTGGTCTTAACACTCATATGCATAGTAGCATCAGCAGCACTAGCGTTGATGGAAACTGTTACGCGCCCGATAATAAGCGCCGCCGCAGCAGAGCGTGAGGCGGCCATGATGAGTGAAATAATTCTCGAGGCAGAAGGGTTTGAATACATTGACCTAAGCGGTTTGTCGGGAGTCCCGCAGACAATCAGAGCAGTATATAGGACAACAAATAATGTGGGATACATATTTATAGCCGAAGTCAGTGGATTTAGCGGAGTGATAACAATAATCTGCGGGATTGACCAAGACGGTCAAATTATAAAGACGGTTCCGCTGTCACATTCAGAAACACAGGGAATAGGGACAATCATAGATACCCCGGCATTTCTTACACCATTTCAAGGGGGAGACAGTACACTCGAAGGTATAGACACAGTAACAGGAGCAACAATAACAACACGCGCCTTTATAAACGCCATCAATGACATTTTTCAGGCACTTGAAGAAATCAGAAATGGAGCATAGGGCTTATGAAACTTACACGAAAGCAAATACTCACCAGAGGAATAATTAAAGAAAACCCTGTATTGATACTGGTGTTGGGGTTATGTCCGGTACTTGCGGTGTCAACACAAGCCGGTAACGCCATAGGCATGGGTCTTGCGACAACGTTTGTATTGCTGGGCTCGAACATAGTCATATCTGCACTAAGAAAAATAATACCGGGCAGAACACGCATACCCTGTTATATAGTTCTGATAGCGAGCTTCACGGTGTTAGCTATAATGGCGATAGAAGCCTATGCTTACACACTGTATCAAGCACTCGGAATATTCCTCCCGCTGATAGCCGTAAACTGCATAATATTCGCAAGGGCAGAGATGTTTGCAAGCAAGAACACAGTTTTCGATTCAATCTTAGATGCACTGGGTTCAGGTGTGGGTTTCACATTGGCACTTTTTGTAATAGCATCCATTCGAGAAATTTTTGGGAGTGGCTCATGGTTTGGATATGCGATTCCCTGGCTGAGCGAAAACAGCGTGATGATATTTTCACTTGCCCCCGGTGGCTTTATAGTCCTTGCCTGTGTGCTTGCAGCGGTAAATAAGCTGACAAAAACATATGAATTAAGAACACACCCCGGCTGCAATAAATGCCCCAACGCAGGAGCATGCGGCAAACACGAACACGCATCGTAGGGGACGATGGCAATCGTCCCACCGGTCAGAAAAAACCAACCGAACAACGTAGGGACACGGCTTGCCCGTCCCGCCGGTCAGAAAAACACCTATCGAGCAACAACGTAGGGGACGATGGCAATCGTCCCGCAAGGGGAAGCAAATGGAAATTGATTTTAGAGCGTTACTTGTTATATTGATGAGCACAGCACTGGTCAACAACTATGTACTGCGCCAGTTTTTGGGAGTGTGCCCGTTTTTAGGCGTGTCAAAAGACATAAAAAGCTCTGCGTGCATGGGAGTTTCGGTAACATTTGTCATGCTGATGGCGGCAGCAGTCACATGGCCAATTCAGACATTTCTGCTTGACCCGCAAGGTCTGGGGTTCATGCAAACCGTTGTATTCATACTTGTCATAGCAACGCTTGTGCAACTGGTGGAAGTAGTACTGAAAAGGTATATGCCCGCACTTTTTGCATCATTAGGAGTATACCTGCCGCTAATGACGACAAACTGCGCAGTTCTTGCAGTAACCATCACAAACATAACAGGTGGGCATACATACATAGAATCGCTCGTACATGCACTCGGAGCAGGGCTTGGGTTCCTGCTCGCAATGATTATATTCACGGGAATACGCGAGCAAAACGAAAACGCAGACCCACCCGAATCATTCAAAGGAATCCCCATAACACTGATTTCAGCAGCAATCCTCTCAATGGCGTTCTTTGCGTTCGACGGAGTAATTGACAATTTGTTCCGCTGATTCCAGCAGATGCCGGACAATTTGCTCTGCCGACTCGCGCACCATCGTAGGGGCGATTATCAATCGCCCGAAAAGCCGCACAGATCAAATAGGAGAAGCATAATTTGAACATAATCACAACAGCCATTATAGCCACAGGCATTATAGGACTTATCAGTGCAGTAGTGATAACTGTTGCATCAAAGCTGATGTTTGTAAAAGTTGACGTTCGGGTTGCGAAAATACGAAACGCACTCCCGGGAGCCAATTGCGGAGCTTGCGGACTGAGTAGTTGTGACAGCTATGCTGAGGCACTGGCAAAAGGCGAGACTGCAACAAATCTCTGCCCACCGGGCGGCGATGCAGCGTTTACGCTGATAAATGAAATCTTAGAAATTGCAAGAAGTGATGAAGCAAAGTTTGTCAAGAAGACGGCAATAGTTCACTGTCTGGGGGACAATGCCACAGCGCACCAAAAAATTGAGTACGTTGGGATCGAAACATGTTTTGCTGCGCAGGAACTCTACGGCGGAGAAAGCGCATGTACGTTCGGTTGTATAGGCTACGGAGATTGCGTAAGAGTATGCCCTGATGATGCAATATGCGTAGAGGACGGTTTAGTGCGCTTCGACCCGCGAAAATGCAGTGGTTGCGGAGTGTGTATGGATGTATGCCCAACAGGCGTTATCACCGTGCAATTGGCCCCGGTAACAGTTGCCGTAAAATGTAAAAACACAGAGCGCGGCAGAGTAGTCAAAGACAAGTGTACAAAAGGGTGCATAGGCTGCACAAAGTGCGTAAAAGAATGTCCTGTTGAGGCAATAACAGTGGAAAATTCTCTAGCTGAAATAGACTACGAAAAATGCACAGGCTGCGCAAAATGCGTGGCGGTTTGCGTAAAAAAGTGTTTGGTGAAAGTGGAAGATGCGGGGTAGTTATACGTATTTATAGAATTTTATAAAGCGGTAGAATTATTCAAAAAAATATGATATGTTTACAGTAAAGCTGCTAGTGAGAGGAGTGAAACAAATGCAAGCACACGTTTTTGAGGGATATTTTGAAGATGGAAGATTTTATAGTAAGGAGCGGCAACAAATCAAGTTGCCCGAGCGATACAGGGTTAATATCACATTGTTTGATGAACGAGTCGATGAAAATGAGATAACCATGTCGCCTAAAAAACGACCTTTTTCAGACCTATTCGGAGAATGGAGTGGAAAAATATGGATGTCGGACGACTTTGATGAACCGCTTGAAGAAATGAGAGATTATATGTGATGAAATATTTGCTTGATACACACACATTGATTTGGCTTATAGAAGCATCGTCGAAAGTTTCGGAAGAGATAAAAAACAAGTTGAAATTTCCCGGAAACACTGTTTACCTTAGCTCAGCATCTTTGTGGGAGATTGCGATAAAGTCGAGTTTAGGCAAACTGGAACTAAGAAAACCTTTTGACGATTTACTGGCTGATTTAGAAAGTACCGATATTGTGATATTACAAATTGAGGGTGAATATTTGAGGATGCTTAAAAAGCTTCCCCTGCTCCATAAAGACCCTTTCGATAGACTTATCATTTCAACTGCACTGGTTGAAGAATTAACTATCATAACAACAGATGAAAACATTAAAAAATACGATACGCCGTGGGATTGGTGAGTAAGAGGACAGCGAGAGTGGACAATGCCGGGTAGTGGGGTGCGACATGTGAAATAAGCAGGGTGGTATAGTCACCCTGTCTGTTGATGTGTTACAATTTTTCCGATGATAAAAGGTCAAATAAAAATTCGTCAATGTTCATGTCACTAAAATAACCGGAGGTTCTTGATAGGGTTAGTAAAGGAATATCTTTGCATTTTGCAAAATCTTTTGTCGCTTCGATTGTAACTCCTTGGCTTCTTGCAGCTGTTATGAAAATGTCACATTTTGCTTGTTCATCTAAAATCTTCAAGTCTTTTCGTACGTGTTCTCCAGTGTCTCCCACAGTGTTTATGCCACATCTTAGTCCACTCGGAAAGTCAACATAAACTAGAGCGGACGGTACAGAATAATCACCATTCTTCTTTTTGGGAGTTCGAGTTTCGGCTATTTTAACAGTGCAAGGATATGTGTTAAACAAGTGTGATTTGTAGTCGAGTGAAAATACATCATAATGTTCACTAGTGATAAAGCGATTTATCAATCTAATTAAAGCAGTACTTTTCCCGGAATTCTCTTTTCCGGACAAGGCAATTACGCAAGGCGTGTTTAGTAAGTTCATTTAAAAACTCCTTTCAAACTGTTGTTTTGTTATAGCTAGACTATTTCTGTGGCATTTTTTAATGTGCAAGTACAGATAAACTCCCGAAGATATTGTCAAAACGAAGGATAAGAGCATAATTATCGTAATGGGCAAAACACTCGATACGCCTGTTTGTGGCACAGGACCGAAACCTCTGTTCACTATTAACGCCAAATCAGCGTAACCAGTTGAAAACTCCGCTCGGAAATTGTGAGTGCCATCAGCGAGAGTTGAAATATAACCTGCTGAAAGAGTTATCACTGTGCTTCCGGCAGTCACAGTATAGTGATTTGAACTTACAACATTACCGCCTAATGTAAGTCGTTGAAAATCATTACTATCTGCACTCACTCGCGCCGTTCTCGCGCCAGAACCTGTCCATGTTCCGAAATTTTCAAGAACCTGAATTACTACAACTTCGGTCGGTGGTGGGCTTGGTTCCGGGCTAGACACAGGACTCGGTGATGGAGCGGACGTGGGGGTAGTTGTCCCGCTGGGCGTGATTGTTACTATATCGCCACTGAAAACCGTTTCCATAGTATCAGCTTTCCACGCTATGAAGCTGAGCCTTACTTCGTCTATCTCTGTTATTCCATATTCCGCAAGTCGAGAAGTAAAAAAGGACACTCTTGTAGTTACGCTTTGCCCTGCTGTCACCGTTTGAAACATTGCACCGCCACCCGGAATGGCAATGCCGTTGATAACTTCATTTCCTGCGCCAACGATTACAGAGATATTTGTGTTGTTCTCAACAGAAACGTTTACATTGGTATTGCTTCCGCTAACAGTTATGTCTAAAAAGGTTATTCGTATTCCCTCTTGGTCTACCAATACTGTTCCCTCAGCAGTAGCAATTGACATGGGTACGAATGTTAGACCCAACAAAAAGGCGCAGAGGAGGTTAATTTAGGCGCGATTGGCGTGAAAACAAAAAATAGCAAGCTTATTTGCATTAATATTCGTCTATAGTAGTGACCCTGTTCGTTTAACCATTAATATTGTAATGCTCTGACAGCGTATTCAGAGCAACACAAAGTTTATGACCGTAGATAAACGGGCCCACAATAATAAGAGAACCAAGAACAAACCAGAGCCAAAATGTTGATGCGCTAAGGGTATAGTTAATGCCACGACGTTCTACTTCCCCGCCGATGCGGTTGGATATTTTGTGAAACCATACAAAATACCCTATGCCGAGTGTTAAAGGTCCTATCAAAAAAAATAACAGCGCATAGTGCATAGTCTTTTTTCCATCATATCTATTTGCAACAACATTGATGTCACTAGAAATTCCGGAGTAAAATACAATTGGGTATATGCCGAATGTAACAATCGACAACAATATGTATTTTAGTATACTTCTATTGGTTTTTAGTTGCCCAACCGGAGCAATGTTTTGTTGTTTTTCTTGAACTGCGTTTGGTAGTTCTGTGCGCTGCGTTTGATTTGTCATAGTAAAATTTCTCCTTCATTTTATGTATTCCACTGTTGTGGTGTTTTAAAAGCACATAGGTTAAGTAACTTTATAGTAATCTTGATAATCCACTTGTTCTAAAACATCCTAACTATCACCGAACAGATTCTACACCGGCGAGGTTGAAAACAAACATGGCTCTATTTCTACTACCCGCCAACCAAGTAGGTCTTACTTCTAGTTCAAGTTCGTTTGCAGAAGCCGAAATCTCTACTCCATAGAACCCTATCATTCTTCTCCCCGGAGCAATTT
>WQTE01000086.1 GCA_009786445.1 Oscillospiraceae bacterium
TGAACTGCAAATCGTAGATTCTTTGTCTTTCAAGTCGGTGCAACGACTTTTAAAAAAACACAACTTAAGCCTCACCTGAAAGCGTATTGGTGTATACCGCCGGAGCAAAACGGCAGTTTTGTAGCGGCAATGGAGGATGTCTTGGCAGTATATGCTCGCCCTTATGACCCACTGAGACCTGTCGTGTGCATGGACGAGAAGCCTTATCAAAAACTTGACCATGCTCGCGAGCCGTTGCCGACACGACCAGGTTCAATAGAGAAAGTTGATAGTGAATACGTACGTAATGGCACATGTAGTATTTTTATGTTTAACGAACCACTCGCCGGCTGGCGCAAAGCAGAGGCTTTGCCTCGCAGAACAAAAGTGGACTGGGCACATAAAATAAAATGGTTGCTGGATGAAGAATATCCCGATGCTGAAGTGGTAGTGTTGGTGCAGGACAATTTGAATACGCATAACCTCTCTTCGCTCTATGAAGATTTTCCGACGGAAGAAGCATTCCGTCTCGCACAACGACTTGAAATGCATTACACTCCCAGACATGGAAGCTGGTTAAACATGGCTGAATGTGAACTATCTGCACTCGCAACTCAATGTCTTGGGGATAAACGCATTGCTGATATTGATATGTTAAATGCTGAACTCGCTGCTTGGCATACGAGGCGAAATCAAACCCAAAAGGGCATTGATTGGCAATTTACTACCAAAGATGCCAGAATTAAGCTCAAAAGATTATATCCTGTAATTATATAACTTTTAGATGACACACATCACTAGTATTACCGTATATTTTGGAATATTTTGTGGCAAATATGAGCAAGAAAAAAGTTGAATGCTCAGTTTTTGTGGCAAGAATTTTGGAGTTGGTATTGCTGTAGAAGCGTTGTTACAGTCCAAGAAATCCACTGGATTTTTGACTGAAAGCATGGCTGCACATGTAGCTGAGCGTTTTGTGTTTCTGTTAAATGAAGGTGTTGACAGTAGAATTGAAATGGTCAAGAGGATGAAAAAATGTATGAGATTCTGTCTGCAATGGCGCATGGCGACGATTCAAAATGTACGATTGAGGATTCTAATGACATGCTGTATTACTCCAAGGAATTAATAACAGCATTCATCATTGACACAAGCCTGAGCCAACTTAAAACATTTAAGGAACTTGAAGATTATGTGGCTAATAAGAAATACGCATAACAGAAAATATTCAGCTCTTTGGTAGTGAGCCCAGCACAAGCTGTGATTTTAGTCGTTAGCATTTTGTTTTTCATCGGTAGATATAATATCTTTGACGAAACTCATAACGCTCTCTGCATCCTCTATGGCTTTTTTTGCATCCGCTTCAAGTATATCCCACTCAACGGGGTATCTTGGTATTACCCCGTAGCGTGTAAGCATAACTGATGCTTCATATATATCGTTAAAACTATCCTCGATTTCCATGCACTTATCACATAAAATCTGCATATCATGCGTCCGTGGAATTTCTGTGTCTTGTGTCGCTAAAAAGCATTTAAGCATTTTCTCTGCTGCCTGTTGTGAGTGGAAGCACACTATTTCAAGCGGTTTTGGATAATACGTGTTAAACATATGCTGAGCAGTAGCCATATCCATGTCTGCAAGCCGTATCCACTCAGTTAGATTGTTCTCTACACTCATATAAGAGTACCCCTTTCTCTGCGATTGTGCGTTCCAGAGTTTGTTGTTTAGAGCGTCGTTCAAAAGATTCAGAAGTGCCTGCTAAAATATCCGCAGGTCTGCGCTTCATTCCTTGCATAGCCATATAAATATTGCCAACTGCATCCAATGGACGTATCATACCACTGGGTACTACAACGTAAAAATCGTAATCGCTATCCTCTGATGGTGAGCCGTAGGCATACGAGCCAAACAGGTAAACTCGTTCGGTAGGGACCGTACTTACTATAATATCTTTTATCCTCGTAATTTCATCTGACATTACCATATCTCTCACCGCCTTTATTAATAATAACATTCTATCACAAATACACCCACAATGAAACCCCCGAGTATTTCACAAAATCGCCACTGCTGATGAACTTTGCACTCACCGAATTCATACATTCATGCTCTTACTTCTGTCAGAAACTGAGATGGTGTAAAATAGATCTGGGAGAAAAGTTAAGTATTAAAGTGAATGTGTAGTAAAAGAAGCACGAGAAAGCCACAAACCATGATAAAATGTAGTTGACTAAACACCGTCGAAACTGAATAATATTTGACAAATTCATACCGATAAAATAAAATTAACTGGTTGCTAAATGGGTTATAAATCGTAGATAAAGTAACAAATAAAGGAGCTACTTGTATGGTTGAAATTCAAAAGACCATAGATATTACCGTTGATGTATGCAAAGTTGTTAATTTTGCTATGCAGCAAAATTATGTCCCGATTGTCCGTAAAATCGTGATACACAACCAGTCAGAGGCAGAAACAGGAAGGATGAAAGTCTCCGTCAAAACCGACCCTGACATTGCAGAGGAATGGAGCATCGAGATTGAACCACTGCGGGGAAATGATGAACATATACTGGATAATATAAATCTACAACTCTCTGCACTGAAGCTTTATGAGTTGACCGAACGTGTCAATGGTGCATTAATTGTAACAGTTGTATCCGATATGGAAGAATTGGCATGCAATAGGTACAATGTGGCATTCTTGAGCCATGACGAATGGAGTGGTGCAAACTCGTATCCGGAATTTTTGGCGGCATTTGTCACACCAAACCACCCTTATATCACCGAAATCCTCAAAAATGCTGAGGTCTTGCTCAACAAATGGACCGGTTCACCGTCATTTACAGGTTATCAAAGCAAAAATTCTAACAACGTGCTAAAACAAATGGCAGCGATATACGGTGCATTGCAGCTTGAACAAATCACCTATTGCGCCCCACCTGCGAGTTTTGAGGAGGATGGCCAGAAAGTACGCCTGTGCAACACTATCAGGGAACAAAAATTGGGTACATGCTTAGACCTTTCTTTGTTGTATGGCGGTTGCCTTGAGGCAGTGGGGTTAAACCCAATCATAGTATTTTTCAAGGGTCATGCGTTTGTCGCATGCTGGTTGGAAGATGAGTCTTTCGCTGAATGTATTCAGGATGATATCTCTGTATTGACAAAAAGAATTGCGCCAACGGTAAATGAAATCTGCGCTGTTGAAACTACCGCTCTTGTTAAAGGAAACGGAAAAAGCTTCGATGATGCGGTGTTACAGGCAGAAAGCCATCTTCGGAACCCTGATGATTTTTTATACCTTGTTGGAATAAGACGCTCAAGAGGGAGTGGTATAAGGCCCATTCCGTTGAAAAGAGAAGACGGTAGCTTTGACTATGGCAAAGGCGCAAAAATTAGGACATCTGTAACCGGGGCACCAGGCGAAGTGAAAACCTTCGGTAAACTTGAGCATAAAGATTCTGTTGAAGTCACCCGCCTGCACATATGGGAGCGTAATCTGCTCGACGTGAGTATGCGCAATATGCTGCTCAACTTCAGGGTTACAAAAAATTCTATTCAGCTTCTTACTGACTCCTTGCATGATTTGGAAGATGCGCTTGTCCGCGCAAGCAATGCATTCATGTACATGAATATAATGGAGGCTGTATTGGGTATTATCAAACCTAATCAGACCGGCACGGTGGGTACTGCACTCATATGTATCTCTTTTGTATTTGCCGACACCGTTTTCATCTTCCGAGTAACCGTCTCGGTGATTAGTCATCTTTGCATCGCAGTCAGCACAGAATATTAGTCCTGTGAGTGGGTTTGGCTCACCTGTTTTCCTAGGAATACGTCTTGTTTCTCTGCATTTTTGTGCAAGTTCCCATGTTTCTCGGTCTACGATTGCAGGTATTGCATTTTCAAATATTATATGTTTCTCCGGCGGGTTGGGGATACACTTTTTGTTTTTGAATGAGGGTTTAGTTGTTTTGAAATTTACTATATCACCCATGAATGGGTAAAACCGTTACGCTCTGCGTATTCTTCGAGCATCTTCTTCTGGTTTTCGATGCTGAGCGACTCGTTCCCGCGCTCGTCCTCACGGCTAATGCGCGAGTAGAGAATATTTAGTTTAGTTTGCCTGTTTTTCACTTTGAATTCCTTTCAGGCAATCCGCCCGTCTGTAGCATTTATTATTGTTTCCTAAAATGCGCAATATTATGTCGTCCATCGTCTCCTTCCCGTCCTTATTGAAGTATACATTGACTTCGTAGACTGTGGAACCGATACGGCTCCGCAATTTTAATGGCTCGTCAGTTGTGTTTACACACTGAGTCTCTGCCACGGCTTTTGCATTATTCGCCGTTTGCATATCGTTCGGCTCCTTTTTTGTTTGCATTATTTATCTACCCTTTTCGTCTTTACGACAGGCACGGGGTAGACAGTAATGCTCGGAGGACATAGCCGTTCTCGCCTTTCTCGCTTTCATTCCCGGTTCGTTCCTGCGCTGAGCCTTGTTTGACTTTGGCGCGTTTTCACTGTTAGCTGCCGACTATATATAATCAGCTGCTTTCAGTTATCCGAAAGCACATTCCCGCCCATTCCTCCGACATGGTTTCGCGTTCCTGTGTCTCCGGTATCACCCGGCTGCGTAATTCAGTTTTCAAGCGAAAGGTAGTCCTCCTTCCATTTTACCCTCTACTATATACAGGAAAATTAGGGGCTGTGTGACACTCAAACAACGAACAATTTACAATTTGTCCACACCTCTCGCCTCTAACTAAACTTATGCCTAGGAATGTTTTTGGTAGTTTGGCCGAAAAAGGGAGTTTCTTTGACCAATAGAATGGTTTTTTTCAAGGTGCAGGTAGCGTGGGAGTTTTGTTTACTATGTGTATACCAACTCAGCGAGAATGATTTCATGAGCGATGTTGCGGTCTTCAATCGTGGCGAGCATATGCTTTGCTGCAATATCTATTTTAGAACAAAGAGGGTATAGCCGTTCCGATAGCAACAGCGATGAATACCGTATTGGTTTTTCTCTGCGCAGGTATTCCTTATGCAGAGTTCCGTATACTCCTAAAGGTGTATATGCTCCTACATGGATGCATACGCCTAAATCAGCATTGACTTCAACTTCGGTTTCACGTAAAACGACATCGGGGATTAGATAATCTCCGATGCTGGTGTAAGTGATTTCCATGTGCCTGTCCTTTCCGGCAACCTGACGCGAAATGCTACAGACGGGCGGTTGCCATGTTGTTTAGTAGGTGTCGATGTCGAACACCCTTTACAACATAGCACATGCGGCCATTTAGTGTGGCCTTTATAAGCGAATAATATCACATTATATATCGCAATTCAAGAATTTTATGCAACGAATTTTTGGTTGCGCAAATTCGCCCCCTACCCATTACCAACCGACCCAAACCAACGTATACTGCCTCCCACGGTCGCGGACTATCTGGGTCTCGCGTATCAAATAACCGTTATTATATAGAAAATTACATAAAACGTCAATTTTTGATTGAGGCTGCAAAATCAGGCAAATGCCTGAACTTTTTGTCCACGGAGCATCCTGCAATATATCGCGAATTGTTTCGCCGCCCAAGCCGGATATAATAATTGTATCAACATCGCCGAGAGAAAGCCCCATAAGCCCGTCTGCAATCATAAATTCGACTTTATCGGCTACGCCATACTTCGCCGCATTACGCCTCGCAGACTGCAAAGAGCCACTACTTATATCAGAAGCAATCAATCTCCGAAAACCACCGCTCTGCGCCAGAAACACAGGCAGCAGCCCATGGTCAGACCCGACATCAACCACAGCCGTACCACTTTTAATGTAACCTGCTATAACCCGAAGCCTATGCGGTAAAGAAATAAAACGACTCATACATACCCCCTGCCTATTTGAAAAAATAGTAATAAAACTGCTACAACTCACAGTCTAGCAGATGATGGGCGGTTTGCGTAGTCTTTTTTGCGAGAACACTGGCGACAAGACCATTGGCTCGCAAAAAAGCGTAGCAAATCGCCTATCATCTGCGGGAAGCAATGGAGGGTGACAAGCAACATACAACTCTCAAAAAAATGCAAATATTCATAATTTTTGTTGACAACACGGGTCTAGCGTGTTAGACTACGGTTAGTCTAAGGGGATAAACCAGCACTTTGTAAGTTTCATATTTTACAAAGTATCGTTAGAGGGAGAGTTATGAAATACATATTGGCTGTGCTTTTTGCGGCACTGATGGCAATCTTACTTGTCGCTTGCAGCAACAAGAGCGACACAGAAGATGACACTGCGTATGAATTTGCACCACCTGAGTTTATAATAATAGATGTTCAGGAGTTTGAGCCTTTTCCTGAATATTTTGAAACGTTACCCGGAATAGACAATATAGTGCTTGTGGGTAATGTGATATATTTCAGCTCTACAGGTGACTTTGTATATGATGGCTTTGTCTCACGAAACACAAGGATATTCACAGTGAATGCGGACGGAACAAACTTAGCTGAGCTGCCAAATTACTCATCTGCAATAGAGGTGCCGCCGGAGGCAGAGGGTGCGGAATTTACAATACTTGCGATGAATATAGATAATGACGGCAACCTTTGGGTAGCTGAAACCGCAGACATGTTTGAGCTTCGGTTACCACCTAATGTGACCGTCGAAGATGCGGACAACTGGGAATTTTCCTATCATCGCGCACTTCTGGGCAGACACTCGGCTATTCGTAAGCTCGACGGCACAGGTGCAGAAATCTTTGCTTTGGATATAAGTAGGTTTGATGCAGAACAAATATTTACAACCATAGAAGGCTTTAGTACAGATGCTGAGGGTAATTTATACATAACCACAGCTCAGGCAGTTTATGTTTTAGATTCAGGCGGCAATGAACTGTTTCAGTTAGACCTCGGAAACCATTTACCGGAAAGAATAATCAGCCTATATGACGGCAATGTTGCTTTTCTAAGGCAGCAGGGGCAGGAAACTATATTACAGAAAATTGACGTTTCAGGCAGAGCGTGGGGGGAAAACGTAACACTACCATCAAATGCACGTAATGCAGGAAATGTTTTCTCAGGCAGTGGAGACTTCTCCAATCTGT
Organism: Oscillospiraceae bacterium; assembly: GCA_009786445.1. Taxonomy (GTDB): domain Bacteria; phylum Bacillota; class Clostridia; order Oscillospirales; family Oscillospiraceae; genus WRMH01. The sequence goes on from WQTE01000086.1 coordinate 7,083, forward strand.
TTATCGATAACTTTAACCTCTATGGCATAAACAGACAAAGCGGAGAAACTACGCGGCTGCTCAGCCTAATTGACACTTTCTCACCGGACACTGTTGAAAACGTTATAATATTACCTGATGGTCGCATTATGCTCACCAATAAGTTTTGGGATGAGGGCGACAGAGTGACCGATTTGCACATTCTGACAATCACGCCGCAGGCTGAAACCACAGGCACAGGAATAATAACGGTTGCCACCTTTTTTGCAGAAAGTCCGACTCTTCAAAATGCCGCAAGGGAATTTAACAGAACAAGCACCACGCACCGCGTAGAAATAATTGATTACGGGCGCTATAACCGCGAAGCGAGTGGAGGATTAGACAGGCTGGCAATGGATATTATCACAGGAAACGCACCTGACATTATCGAGGTGGGCTCGTCACCGTTCCTTATTGATGCGGAGTCGGTGCCGTTTTATCAATGGGCAGCACGGGGACTATTTGTGGATCTACACCCGTTTTTAGAGGCGGATCCCGAACTTAACCTCAGCGACCTTAAAGAAAATGTAATTCGCAGTACGGAAATCGGCGGTAATCTATATTCTATTTTCCCTTCCTTCTCTTTAGCTACGCTGGTCGGAAATCCGTCAGTAGTTGGCGAGGGTATGGGGTGGAACTGGGATGAGTTTAATGCCGTCATAAATGCAAACCCGCAGGCTGATATACCGATGAGTTTATTTTTCGTATCTACACGGGAAGAATTTTTAAGAGATTGGCTGGGTCGGTCAATGGTCAATTTTGTCGATTGGGAAAACGGCACTGCACATTTTTACAGAAGTGATTTTATAGAGCTGCTTGAATTTTCCAGAAGGTTTAACGAGTCGCCTGACCTCGGAACTATATCTACGCCAAATCTTATTGCAGCCGGCAGGACAATTATGTCAGCAGATGTTATCTTAGACTTTCATCAATTTAAATGGGCTCTCAGGGCTCATGGTGGGGAGGTTGCTTTTAAAGGCTATCCGATGGATAATAGAAACGGGAATTTTTTATCAACATCGGCTCGTCTCGCAATAACAAGCCAGAGTGCAAATAAAGATGCGGCATGGGAGTTTATCCGTATCTTTCTCAATGAGGATTTTGACAGGGACATCCACGACAGAATGAGCTTCTCGACAAATAGGGCTATCTTTGATGAGCAGACTCGGCGGGCACTGACGGAAGAACCGGAAGAACGTCTTGATGGGATCGTATTGCCGCGGCTTACAGAAGCGCAAGTGCAGCAGGTGCTGGATTTGATTGACTCTGCTTCCGTTAATTTTGGTTTTGACGGAACTTTGCTTAATATAGTGATGGAAAGTGCGCTTGACTTTTTGAGCGGGCGTTCCTCAGCAGAGGACACAGCAAGAGTTATTCAGAGCAGAGCCGGAATTTTTATGGCAGAGCAAGTAGGATGAGTAGGGGTCGCAGCCCTCTGCGACCCGCTTTAATCTAAATATATAATAAACCAAGGAGGGGAACCTATGACCACAAAACAAATTCTTACAGATGCAGAGCAGAAACTTGCTCGCTTAATCTGGCGTGAAGCACCGCTGGCTTCGCCAAAACTTGTTGACCTTGCGAAAAATGAGCTGGGCTGGAAAAAATCCACAACCTACACCGTCTTAAAAAAACTATGCACCAAAGGTTTTTTCAAAAATGAAAACGCAAATGTATCTGTAGTTGTTGCACAAGATACATTTATTGAGCAGCAAAGCAATCGTTATATAGACGATGTGTTCGGCGGCTCTCTGCCGCATTTTATCACTGCATTGCTCGGCGGGAGAAAGCTCTCGTCAAAACAAGCGGAAGAACTCAAACGTCTGATTGACGAGTATGAGGAGGAAGATGATGGGTAATATATTTCTGACAGTACTTAACATGAGTCTTATCGGAACATTCATAATCGCAGTGATTTGTCTGGTGCGATTAACGCTAAAAAAAGTTCCGAAGATTATATCTTACTGCCTTTGGGCTGTCGTAGGCTTTCGCCTCCTGATACCTGTCACCATTGAGAGTGCTATGAGCCTGATTCCGCTTCAAGCTGCACGTTTTGCGAACAATATCACTGCGAGATCTGACTCTCTCGCGAGCTATAGTGACCCTACGGCGGCGCGTGAAGTAAGCGGCGCACTTCAAGGTGCGGAGGGCGGTCTGCTCCAAATGCAGGGTGCAGCATCAAACATAGCCGCAAATGCTTCGGCAACGGAAGTGGGGGCGATTGCTGCCGAAGCAAATTTGTGGCAAAATCCGGCATCTGTGGCTGCTGTGTTGTGGCTCATTGGCATGGTGCTGATGCTCTCTTATGCGCTGGTGTCGTATCTCATTATTGCGCACAAAATGAGAGGTGCAACACTCACTCAAGGCAATATTTTTCAGGCGGATAAAGTTAAGACTCCGTTTGTACTCGGAGTGTTTAACCCAAAAATCTATCTGCCGACGAATCTAAGTAAAAGCGAACGTCAATATGTCATTTTACATGAACAAACTCACATTCGCAGGCGTGACCATATAGTGAAAATAGTGGCATTTATTGCCCTTAGTTTACACTGGTTTAACCCCTTTGCGTGGCTTGCTTTTAGGCTTATGAGCACGGACATGGAAATGTCTTGCGACGAAGCCGTGCTTAAAGCATTCGGGCGCAAAGTTAAGTCAGATTATTCGCACACACTGGTCGCGCTCGCAACCGACTGGCGTACATGCGCTCCGGCTCCGCTGGCGTTTAGTGAAGGCGGCATTAAAGGGAGAATCAAGCACATAATGAAGTATAAAAAATCATCGAGACTTGCAAGCATAATTGCAATGGTTTTAGTTTTTGCACTGAGCGTAGGTTTTGCGGTTTCAGGAGAATACTACACGGCAGAGGATATATACGAAGCGGATTACATAGCAAGCGAAATGCCGATAGATGATTACGCAGCAGACGAAGCGCAAGATGAAGCGCAGTATGAGACAGACAGCTACAGAGAAGTACAAGATGAGCAGAGAGAAAGAAGCATCCCACACTCACACAGAAACATATGGACACCAACAAATGCGGAATTGATTGTAGATTCGGAGAGAGGCATAAGCTTTGAGATGGAGCGAATGTACATAGAGGAAGGATACTCGCCGCCGCCGAATAATGTGTCATTTGAAGAAGCGGCAAAAATAGCGGCGAGAAC
>WQTE01000087.1 GCA_009786445.1 Oscillospiraceae bacterium
AGCCAAAGGGTAGAATTTCTTACGGTTTCAAAAATGCCAAAGGTCATGTTGGCATTGCCCTTTAAACGCTCCTCTATAAGAACGTCCATTTGTGCGTTTATTTGACCTGCTCTTACTGTCGCTACAGCCACTATCGTGATTACCATTACAACGATAAACACAATAAGGAGTCTTGTCTTAACCGACAAGCTGTTAATAAATTTTATAATCACAATAGATTCTCCTATACAAAAATATTTAAGGCTTTGTGTAAAATCTTAAACTCTATTTCGCCTTTGCAAGGATAAATGTTGCCGTCCAAACTCATAATGTCAATATCATGAGGCAAAGCCATTTTTACGCTTTCGCTCTCTTTAAAGCTCATGTCTTTTATCAGATGATGTTTCTCCGTTAATACAAACGGAAATAACATCATTAATTTTAAGCGGTTCATTGCCCGTACAATGCATAGGGTAAGTTTACCGTCGTCTATTTTAGCATCGGGGCATATACGCATTCCGCCTCCGTAATACTGACCGTTAGCAACGGCGAGCAACACATATTTGCCTTCGGTTTTTTCGTGCTGTCCTTCGTTAAAGGTTTCAAAGGTAAGTTCAAAATTTTTGTGTCGGGAAATGCTTTTGTAAGTTGCGGCAAGATATGATTTTTGGTCGTATTTTTCCTTTAGCTCCGTGGCGTTTTTTGTAATTTGTACGTCCAGCCCAATGTGTGCAACATTCAAAAACGCAATCCCGTTAGCAGTACCTATGTCAACTGCTCTGAATCTTTTATTGACAAGCGACTCAAACAAATCTCGACATCGTACATCTATATTTTTTTTGAACATATTGCCGGCAGATTGCTTGCCGCCTTCCACTGACGAAAAAAAATCACTGCCCGTAGAAGAAGGGAAAATCCCGAGGGGTATGGGGATTTTGTCTGCCGAAGGGAAAGCCGCAACCATTCCTGCCGTTACTTCTTGCAGTGTACCGTCGCCACCTATCCCTATTACCCCTTGCAGAGAATGAGCTTTTTGGCAAAATTTGAGCGTTTTTTCGTAGGCATCGCCCGGTCCTGTTGTAATATGAGTATCGTAAGGAATGCCTTCCTTTTCCAAATGCGTAGTTAGTGTCGGCAACAGAAACATTGTACTGCCCTGTTCGGAGTTGGGGTTTGCTACAATATAATACATAAGCAGTCACCCCTTTACGTCTACAGATATTTTCTCGAACACGTGACCGACTTTTTCAAACACATCTGCCAGAACAGGGTCAAAATGGCCGCCCTTACCATCCAGAATAATTTCCATGGCTTTTTCATGAGGAAGCTCGCCTTTGTAAGGGCGAGGTTCTACCAGCGCGTCGTAAACATCGCCTATTGCCATCATCCTGCCAAGAAGCGGGATTTCTTCCCCCGTAAGNCCGTGAGGATAGCCGCTGCCATCCCATTTTTCGTGGTGGGATATGGCGAATATCCGGGCATATTCCAAAAAGTCGCTGTCCATTGTTTTTTCTTTAAGTCGCTCGATTACTTTTTCGCCAAAAATGGTATGGCTTTTTATTGAATCAAATTCTTCCGGTGTAAGTTTGTCGGGCTTGTTGAGTATTTCATCTTTTACCGCAATCTTGCCGACATCATGTAGCTGGCAGGATTGCAGTACAAGTTCTTCGTCCAAGGTGTTTACTTCATCTGCGTAAACGCCTTCGCTTCGCATAGCATCCATAAGCACCTTCATATATTGCTGTGTTCTTATGATATGCCCGCCTGTAATTTCATCTCTGTACTCCACCAACTCCGCCATAGTTGAGAGAATAGCGTTTTTAAGTTCCACAACCGTTTCGGTTTTTTCGTCTACAATTTGTTCAAGGTTATTATTAAGGAAAAGAAGCTCTCGTTTTTGGGAAACTAATTCTTTTTTCTGTTCCTCAACCAAAAGATGAACCTCCAGCCGCTTCAAAAGCAAAGGTGCAGAAAATGGTTTTGAAATATAGTCAATAGCCCCGAGACTTAATCCCTTTAGTTCCATTTCTTCGTCGTTTAATGCAGTCAGGAAAATCACAGGGATGTTTGCTGTTTTTGCATCAGATTTGAGCCGTTCTATTGCTTCATGCCCATCCATTTCCGGCATATTTACATCCAGTAAAATTAAATCAGGGTGTAAATTATCTAACATATCAAGCATATCTGCGCCGGAATCCAAAGTGAATACATTATATACGCCGGACAATGCACGTTTGCCGATAGTGAGATTTGTCATGTCATCATCAACTAAAAATATTGTTTTTCTTTTTTTACTTTCCATGTTTACCTCCTGTAATTTCTTCTTTTGAAACCACAGTATTTCGCCCTGCTTCTTTTGCCTGGTAAAGAGCCGCATCCGCAGTGGTGATAATTTCGGACAGTGTTGTGTGTCCGGTTGTTGCCGATGCCACACCAAATGAAGCTGTGACTTTTATTTCAAAATCTGAAACCCAGAACGCCGATGATACAAGATTTTTATGGATTCTCCACGCTGTATCTACTGCACTTTCACAATTGACCCCGGATAACGCAATTACAAATTCTTCGCCTCCGTATCGGGAAAGAAGCGTATCTTTTTTCATAACATGGCGTATTCGCTCGGTAAATATTTTCAGCACCTCGTCACCAATTACATGGCCAAAGCTGTCGTTGATAGATTTGAAATGGTCTACATCAATCATTATCAGCGAAAAATCCATGTTTTTGTTTAGGCAGTTTTGCAATTCTTGGTCTGCCGCTCCCATTAAATAACGCCTGTTGTAAACCCCTGTAAGAGCATCTGTATATGCCGCATCTCTTTGTAAACTTTGATTGAATACAGTTGCGAACATTAAACAGGTGGAAGTGAACATTCTCATTTCATCATCTGTGTATGTTTTTTCATTACGGCAATCGTCTACACTAAAGAAACCAATAAATTCTTTGTTTGAGAACAAAGGCAAACAAACAATAGACACCATTTCGTAAGCACCCAAAAACGACGCATCCCTTGTCGGCAATTTTGAAACAGGCGAATTTATACTCTCTCCCTGTAAAAACATTTCAAGCCATCCGGGAACACTGCTGTATGGGAATTTTGAGCCTATGGGGATTTCTATCTTCTGCCTGCCTACCTCGCTTAACCACTCATAACGCATGACAAAGTGCAATTCGCCGTCAATGACTTCGTTTCGCCAAATCTGAACACGGTCAGCATCAACACAACGCCCAACAATTTCCATGCCTTTCATTAGCGCGTTCAAACTGTTAGATTCATCGGTTGTCAATAGAACTTCTGCGGATTGGTTTACCGCATTTAATAGCTGTTCGCGGTGTTTTAATTTTTCTGCCAATTCTTCTAATAATTCGCTAACCAGCGGCGGCCAAGCTGTTTCCATATAATAATTGGAATCGTACTTCATCAGAAATGATTCCACCTTTCAATTAGGATAGCAGGGTCGATATTCATACTATTTTAACATCCTATAAAATGCAAATGGGCTATGGTTGCAAAGATGTAACCATAGCCCACAAATATTTTTGAAATTACCGTCAAAGTTCAAACTTGCTCGAAATAATATCCCTCGCCTTTAGAAAATGTGATGGTGTACCCTGCGTCCAGCTCTGACAGCTTGGCGCGCAGTCTGCTTATAGCTGTTTTTAATGCGGTGTTATCCTTAATCATTTTTTGTCCCCAAACCTTTTCATATAGACCGGAAGTCGTGAGCATTTGTTCCGGGTGCTGGATAAACTGCTCCAGCAGGGAAAATTCCTTTATGTTCAGTCCCATGTCCACATCGTCTACATACGCCCTTTTTGACGCGGTATCTATTTTTACATTGCCTACGGAAAGGCTTACGGGTATTTTTGAAGCCGTGCGCAACGCGCTTTCTATTCGGGCAATCAACACGCTGTTGTCGTAGGGCTTTGTAAGATAATCGTTGCCACCTGCCCGTAAGCCCTTTACTTGGTCATCGGCTTCCGAAAGTGCGGTTAAAAGCAGTATGGGTAAGTTGTTCCCTGCCTGCCGCAGTTCGTTAAGGAAGTCCAATCCGCTGCCATCGGGGAGCATAATGTCAAGGACAATAAGATCGGGTACGGATTCGGTTATGCTTTGCCGCGCCTCGGCCAAGTTCATGGCAGTCCGAACAGTATAACCGCCGCTTCGCTCCAAATGCGCTTTATTAGCAAATTGGATGCCTGCCTCGTCCTCAACTAAAAGGATATTATACATAACCCTCGCCCTCCTCTTTCTTATATACGGGTATGGTGAATGTTACTTTTGTCCCCTTGCTGTTTGCAACCGGGGAGTCGAGCCAAATTTTCCCGCCGTGGGCTTCAATGATTTGCTTGCATATGGAAAGCCCAAGCCCTGTGCCGCCGTTTGGCCCTGTTATCCCGCGGTTAAAAACAGTAGGCAGCAACTCCGGGGAAATGCCTTCGCCACTGTCGGTTATGGAAACGGTAATAATCCCCGATTCCGATTCAACTTGCACCATTATTTCCCCACCTGCCATGTGCGCATAAGCATTTGCGATAAGATTATCCAGCACTTGGTTCAAGTTGTCGGCGTTTCCGCAGACTGTGGGAAGGTCATCGGGAATGGTTACACTTAGCTTTGTGCCTTTTTGTTCTATGGTTCGACGGTTCATTTCGGTACTGCCTTTAATGAGCCGTGCTATATTCACTTCTGACATTTTTTCTTGGATTTCTTGCATGGCTGCCAACCTCAAATTATTGTCGGATATGCGCCCTACTCTGAGGGTGGTCTCTTGCGCAAAACGCAAGGCTTCGCTGATTAGTTTGCCGTCTTTATTATCCATTTTCATATCCTCAAAAATATCTGCCGCCAGTTGAACATTTGAAGATATGATAGCAAGGGGTGTTTTGGTTTCGTGGCTGATGTTTGCCAAATATTTTGACTTCATGCGGGATAGGCTTTCCAGTGCGGCGTTTTCATCGGCAAGACGGGCAAATTCCAGCTTGGATAGCACAGCCACATTTTTTGTGATAAATACGCCCACGCCTACACAAAGAAGAATCACCACGGCAATCATGAAAAACAAAGCGTTAAAAAGCGTCCGGTTCATATCGTTGGCAAAAGCGGCCTGCCGTACCCTTGCATATGCAAGATAATCAAGGGCTTCCGTGATGAAATCTGTAGGAACCACCAAATCATCCATCATCAAAATCATCTGCACAGGTGGCGCGTGTGCCCTTGCGCTGGCGATGATTTGCTGCATACTCGGTTGGTATACGGCGAATATGAACATGATGTCGTAGTAGAGTTCTATTATGTTTGGGTCGTCTATGGTTTGCCTATAGGCTTCCATGTTTTTAAGAAATCCGCGTTCGTGGTTATAAAGGTCGGCTTCTATTAGGGAGAGTGCGTCCAAATCCCCGCTGGCAAGCACGGTATCCCGAAGCTGTACCCGCAGGCGTTGAAAATATTCCCGAGCCATGCCTAAGTCTGCCAGCGGTTGGGATTGGCTTGCGTACATCGCTATACTTCCGCGGTTGATTTGCACCATGCCGATAACTCCTGCAAATCCCACAAGAAGGGTTAGGGCAATAACGATGGTGAAGCTCATGGTTATTTTGGTGGAAACTTTCTTGTCCTTCATCGCATGTACACCCCTAGGCCCTCGACACTGTTCCACATTTCGCTTAAATAGGTCCGCGCTTCGCCAAAGGGAATAAAGTATGTCTGCAAGCCCACAGTATCAAATACTTGCTCTTGAAATGCAGGGTCGTTAGTGATTTCCTGTACGGCATCACTCAGCTTTTGCAGAATAATTTCATCAACACCCTGTGGAAATGCGAAAAAGTAGGAGCGTCCCATAAATCCGTTTTCTATACCTACCTCTGCCATCGTGGGTATGTCGGGCAGGTGCGGGTTGCGCTCGTTGGCGGCTACCCACAGGGGGAGCATTTCGCCGCTTTCGATATAGGGAAGGAACAGGGCGATGTTGTTATAACCCACTTGAGTATGCCCGGCAAGTATGGACGGTGCCATCATAGAGCCGCCGCCTACATGGACGGGATTGGTACGAAAGTCCCCGGCTATTTCCGCAAGGCGAAGCAGTTTGAATGAAAACCCGGTGATGGTGGTGGCAACATCAAGACTGCCGGGATTTTCGCGCATGTGCGAAAGAAATTCCTGTGCTGTGTTTATTCCCAAATCGGAACGGACAACCAAAATATTGGCGTTGCAGTGCATGGCGATTGCGGCTATGTCAAAATCGTGGTAGTTGAGTTCTGTCATGCCGGTAAGCACATTGGTAAACAGATTTCCCGTATGGTAAAAAAGCAAAGTGTACCCGTCGTTTGTGACCCCTCTGACCATCTTCGCACCCGCCGTACCGGAGCCGCCGTCCACGTTCATTACGTAAACAGGCTGACCAAGCACCTCTGCCAACTGGGGCGCAAACATACGAGCATACATATCTGTATCACCACCGGGCAGAAAAGGTACGATTAGCGTAAGGGGACGTGTGGGCCAGTCCGCGGCATCAAGCATCACGGATGGTCTGTAAGGTGCAATCGGCGCTAACGTGACTACTCGCTCAGACAGATCGGGCAACACAGGACGCCCACGGGTGTGCTCAGGAGGTTGCACGGCGCAGGAGGTTAGTAGGGTAATCAGAAAAAACGCCTTGATAGATAGCAACAGGACGTTTCGTAATTTTAAATTTTTTGTTTTTATTTCGCTCATGTTTGCTTCCCTTTAATTTACTCCTATATCATCTCCGATGCTTGATTGTCTTGCGTTGAAATTTATATTCTTTAGCACAACATAGTAAAATAATAATTAAATTATATTTGTTTAGTTGCAGCTCGTCAAGGGTTTTAGCAAAAGGCAATCGAATAATCATCTTTGAGTTTACAATTTGTATATTTTATGATAGTATTCCATATCAGCCCGAAGTGCAGGGTTTATTTCCTGCACTATCCGTACATCTTTGTTGATAGGAAAAGATATTATGCTTGAAAAGCTAAAGGAAATTGAAGAAAAATTTAATCTGTTACAGCAGCGTATGGAGGCACCGGAAGTTTACTCTGACCCTGCACAATATGCAAAGCTGGCGCGTGAGCAAAAAGAAATACAGCCTGTAGTTGAGGCGTATAAACTCTATGAAAAAGCCGTTCGGGATATGGATGGAGCGAGAGAACTGATGGCTGACCCTGAACTCAGGGAAATGGCGCAAGAGGAGTTTGAGGCAGCTGAAGCGGAAAAAGAGCGGCTTGAAGAAGAGCTAAAATATCTGCTGTTGCCCCGCGACCCTAATGATGATAATAATGTTATCATCGAAATTCGAGGTGGTGCAGGCGGTGATGAAGCGGCACTCTTTGCGCACAGTCTTTACCGTATGTATACGATGTATGCAGAGACAAAGCGGTGGAAAGCAGAGATTGCAAATCTTAACGAAACTGAGCTTGGCGGTATAAAAGAAGTCAGCTTCATTATAGAAGGTGACGGAGCGTATTCGCGTTTTAAATTTGAGAGCGGCGTTCATCGCGTACAGAGAGTTCCCGAAACGGAAACTTCTGGGCGTATTCACACGAGTACGGTAACGGTTGCCGTTTTGCCGGAAGTAGAGGAAGCCCATTTTGAAATCAACCCTGCCGACCTAAATATTGATACGTTCAGAGCGAGCGGTGCGGGTGGCCAGCACGTAAATAAAACTGAATCTGCTATTCGTATAACGCACTTGCCGACCGGAACTGTCGTTGAATGTCAAGATGAGCGAAGCCAGCACAAGAACAAAGACAGAGCTATGAAAATTCTCGCTTCGAGGCTCTATGAAGTTGAACGTCAAAAACAGGAAGCGGAGCAAGCAGCTCAGCGCAGAAGTCAAGTCGGAACAGGCGACCGCTCGGAGCGCATACGAACTTATAATTATCCGCAGGGGCGGGTTACCGACCATAGAATTGGACTGACTCTCTACAAACTCGAACAGATATTAAACGGTTCGCTTGATGAGGTTATTGATGCATTGATTATGGCAGACAGAGCAGAGGCTCTGAAAGCAAGCGGGTCTTAGATATAGATTTGTCGGGATAAACCGTGGGATAATTTTTGCTTGGGGGGATTAGTGCGGGCTACGGAGCTTCGTGGTTTCCTGCACGTATTGGTGAAGATATGTATATTATTGGAATTACCGGGCCGTCAGGGGCGGGCAAGAGTTCAGCTATGCATGCACTGGAGTCGCTTGGTGCTCTTTCGCTTGATTGCGACGAGATTTACCATAAGCTCCTTATAAGCAGCGAACATATGACGTCTGAAATTATTAATCGCTTCGGAGATGTCTCGACCGGTGGGAAGATTGACCGAAAAAAGCTCAGGGAAATAGTGTTTAATGATGCTGTAGCACTGGAGGCTCTCAATACAATTACGCATAAATATGTGTGGGAAGAACTTGACCGTGAGATTAGAGCTTTTAACAAGCGCGGCGGGGAAATAGCCTCTGTTGATGCAATCGCCCTGTTTGAGAGTTCATTTAATAAAGAATGTGATGTAGTTGTGGGTGTGCTTGCGCCAAAGGAGCAGCGTATATCTCGAATTATGAAGCGTGACGGGCTGACAAGAGAGCAAGCGGAGTCAAGGGTTTTCGCACAGCAGGACGATAGCTTCTATATACACAATTGCGACTATATTCTGGAAAACCCATATAAAAATCAACGCGAATTTATGACTAAATGTATAGAATTTTTCGACCAGCTGGTACATGATATTTAATCGGTTGAGTAATATAAGCAGGAGGAAAAGAAGATGGCAAATAATCAAGAGCTTAAAGCAAAAATTGATGAGTGGTTTGAGCGGCACAGCAGCGAAATGCTCAGCGACATCGGCAGACTCATTGAAATCAACAGCGTTAGGACAAAGAAAGAAGATGGTGCACCATATGGTGTTATGTCACGCAAAGCACTAAGCACCGCTGAATCTATACTCAAAGAGAAGGGCTTTGACGTAGATGTCTTTGAAGATATGGTGATTACATCGACTTTTGGCCCCGCCCCTGCGCTTCTCGGTATTCTGGCGCACGTTGATATTGTCGAGGCGGGCGAAGGCTGGGAGACTGACCCATTTAAACTGACGGAAAAAGACGGCAAACTCTACGGTCGAGGTATTGTTGATAATAAGGGACCTGCTGTTGCCGCTATTTATGCGGTTTGCTGCGTGCGTGATATTTGCCCCGAGCTTTCTCATGGTGTGGAGCTCATATTCGGCTCGGGCGAGGAAGTAGGCTGGGACGATATCAAGCAGTATGTGAAAAAGAACACCACACCGCCAAATGTGTTTACTCCCGATGCGGAGTTTCCTATTGTGAACATTGAAAAAGGACGTTTTATGCCTGTGTTCGGTGCGAAATGGGAGAGGGATACCTCTTCGCCACGCGTTGTTTCTGTAACAGGTGGTACCACTCCGAATATTGTACCAAACAAGGCTGTTGCGACTATCGAGGGCTTATCATTAGCTGATGTAGAGCGTTTTTGCAGCGATTTTTCGGAAAAGACAGGAGCGACCTTTACAGCTTGTGCGAGTGATGACTCATGCCGTGCTGATAATGGGCTTATTAGTATCACTGCCGAAGGCACAGCGGCTCACGCCAGTTTGCCGCATCTTGGAAATAATGCTCAAACGGCTCTTTTAAAAATGCTCGCGGCTATGCCGTTTGCAAAGAGTGACGGTTTTGAATATCTGTGTAAACTGAGCCGCCTGTTCCCGCATGGGGATAGTGCCGGCAAGGCTCTTGGCATTTATTTTAAAGATGATAAAACCGGTGAAATAACCGTTAATTTTGGTGTTTTGCGCTTTACTGAATATGAGTTTTCAGGAAACTTTGATGCTCGTACTCCAAGTGCTGCCGATGAAGCTGATTTGTTTGGCATGACAAAAGCGGCTCTTGATAACGAGGGTATATTAATTTCCATGCACCAAATAAATGGTTGCCACCACACCCCCGAAGAGACTCCTTTTGTGCAAAATCTGCTCAATATTTACGAAGAGTATACAGGAGAAAAAAGTAAGTGCCTTGCTATTGGCGGGCAAACTTATGTGCATGATATTGACGGCGGTGTCGCTTTTGGCATGGTTATGCCTGACACCCCCGACCATAACAACATACACAATGCGGGTGAGTATATCCGCAAAGAC
>WQTE01000088.1 GCA_009786445.1 Oscillospiraceae bacterium
ATATCAGCTTCATCGCTGCCTCCTACACCGTCAACAGACAACATCGCCGCAACACCCTGTGGAATACTGCGAGTCGGAATGACAATGACACGCTTTTCCGTCAGCGGAATACACTGCTCCGCCGCTAAAATAATGTTCTTATTGTTTGGAAGCACAAAAACTGTGTCAGACGGTGTTTGAAGAATTTTCTGTAAAATATCTTCGGTTGAAGGATTCATGGTTTGACCTCCCGTGATAATGCGGTCAACGCCCAAATCACGAAACACATCTTCAAGCCCTTTGCCGACACAAACAGCGACAACTCCAAACTCTTTCATGTCCTCGGGGTTCGTTGCCGCACTGGCAGAATCGGGAGCGACAGAGCCGTCAATTTCAGAATGTTGCTCGCGCATATTCTCAATCTTAATAGATAAAAGAGCACCATATGTCAATGCCTCGGTGAGAACAACACCGGGGTCATTTGTGTGGACATGAACCTTAATAATCTCATCATCATCGACAACAACAACGCTATCGCCACGCTCATCGAGAAACGCACGAAGCTGATTGGGATCTTTTTTGTTAGTGCGCTCGGCAAGAAACTCGGTGCAATAAGCAAAAGTAATATCCTCAGCAGAATACTGAGCAAAATCAGCCTTATCCGACTGCACGGGAGCGGTTACAGACTTGACCATAACCTCGCCGCGCATAGCTCTGAGCATTGCATCGAGAATATAAAGATACCCTTTACCGCCGGAGTCAATAACACCTGCCTTTTGAAGTACCGGATTTTGGTTGATAGTCTCGGCAAGAGCCTCATACCCGACTTCCAGAGCTTTATCGAGCACGAGTTCAATATCGCTTTCAGTCTCAGATGCTGAGACAGCCGCACCTGCAACCATCCTTGAAACTGTGAGTATGGTACCTTCGGCGGGCTTCATAACAGCCTTGTATGCGGAATCAACCCCTAAGGTCAACGCAGCAGCAATCTGCTTAGAATCAGCCTGCTCCAAACCCTTTAAGCTCCGCGAAAACCCACGGAACAAAAGCGACAAAATAACACCGGAATTTCCTCTGGCACCACGCAAAAGCGCACTCGCCGTGGTATCGGCGACATCGGATAAAGACTCCGAGGAAACAGGCGCGAGAGCAGTTTCAGCCGCAGAAATTGTGAGACTCATATTGGTTCCCGTATCACCGTCAGGCACAGGGAAAACATTAAGGTCATTGACCTCCTGCCTATTATTTTCAATAGCAGCCGCGGCATTGACTATCATCTTTTTAAAGAGCTCACCTGTAATAAACTGTGTCAAAAAAATATCCTCCTTACATAGGATTTAGAGCAACTAAAAATTCAGAAATTAACCTAAAAGCATAGATTCCACAAAAATATCTACACGCTTAATCTCAACCCCTGTAGCTTTGGAAACCTTGTAACGTACTTCATCTTTTATACTCTCGCATATGACAGGAATATTCACACCTCTATCGACGGCAATGTGTAACTCAATAGAAATAGAGTTGTCGCCGTTATAGGTAATGTGAACACCCTTACCCTTATATTCAGGCTTCAAAAGATGAACAAACCCGTCCGACATAGACCTCACGGTCATGCCCTTTACACCAAAACAATTTGTAGCCGCATCTCCCGTAAGATTGGTGAACACGTCCGCAGTAATGTTTATACAACCATGCTCATTTTGAAGTTTAACCATAATAATGACCATTCCTTTCGCGAAGTAGTTGTGTTGTCAATAATAATACAATTTTAAGGAATTAACAAGAGTTTTGTGATTCACACCAGCCGTACATCAAACTGCTTGCCGCCAAGTAAGTGGAAATGCAAATGAAAAACACTTTGCGCCCCATCGGTTCCGGAATTAGTAATAACCCGAAATCCTGAGTCCAGCCCCTCGCTGACGGCTATCTTTGCGATAGCTTCAAAACATTTAGCCGCATAAATAGAGTTTTCCTCTGAAATATCAGAAGCGGAAACAATATGTAGCTTAGGGACAATAAGAATATGCGCAGGAGCAACAGGGGAAATATCGAGGAATGCTAAAACAAACTCATCCTCATAAACCTTAGTGGAAGGAATCTCCCCCTTAATAATCTTGCAAAACAAGCAGTCCGACACACCCATCACCCACCTGCTTTCTCTTTAACTAAAGGTTCGACAGCGGCGAGTACCTCATTGAGTTTACCGGAGTCTTTGACCCCGCCCATTGCAAATTCAGGCTTTCCTCCGCCCGAACCACCACCGATTTTTGTAATCTCACGAATAATATCCCCTGCCTTGACTCCGCAAGAAACAGCTTTTTTACCGCAGGCAGCCGTAACAGTGACCTTATCGCCCTGCGCCAAAGCAATTACAGAAACGATAGACGGGCTAATTTCACGCAGAGCATCTTGGAGCAGGCGCAATCCATCAACTTTTAAATCAGCATCCGTTATAGCCAAAGCCAGCACTTTCAAGTCTCCGATGTCCTTTGCATCCGAAAGCATCTGCTTTGCCCTGTCGGCAGAGTCTCTGGAACTTTGAGCACCAAGTTTAGAGCGCAAATCTTTCAAAGCCGAAAGATTTTGCTGAAGCTTAGAAACAACCTCATCAGTTGTGTTAGCCTTCAAAAGATTTGAAATCTCGGACAAATGCCGCCTTGCCGAATTAAACGCATCAAGAGTAGCCTCACCCGTAATGGCCTCAATACGGCGAACACCGGAAGCCACGGAGAATTCAGATAAAATAGAGAAAGCACCTACCATAGATGTATGGTCAAGATGAGTACCGCCGCAAAGCTCAACAGAATCACCCATCTCAACAACACGGACGACATCTCCGTATTTCTCACCGAACAAAGCGGTGGCACCGAGCTTCCGGGCTTCATCTATAGGCATTTCCCGAACGGAAACAAGATGACTTGATAAAACAGCCTCGTTGACAAGAGCCTCGATTTTTGCAATCTCATCCGCAGTCAAAGCGGAAAAATGGGTGAAGTCAAACCTGAGTTTATCCGGCTCAACAAGAGACCCCGCCTGATTGACATGGTCGCCTAAAATACGGCGTAAAGCCTCATGCATGAGATGGGTAGCCGTGTGAGCACGCTTGATAGCGTTGCGGCGTACTGTATCAATCTGAGATGTCACCGAATTGCCGACTGAGAGTGTACCTGATCTCATTTTTCCGTGATGGAGGTATTTGTCACCGCCACTGACCTCCACAGCCGAAACATCAAATACAGCATTTTCAGAGGAAATAGTGCCGAAATCGGGAGATTGACCGCCCATCTCAGCGTAAAAAGGAGTCCTGTCAAGAACAACAATACAGCTTTCGCCCGCAGAAACAGACGAACAAAGTTCGCCCTGCGAAACAATGGCGAGAACTTCGCCTTTGTCCGTAATATTATCAAATCCCGTAAACACAGTCGGAGTGTTATCAAGGCCTAAGTCTATGCCTGCCCAGGCGAGGTCGCCCAAAGCTTCACGCGCCTTACGTGCTTTGGTACGTTGCTCTTCCATATGCTCCCGAAAACCATCTTCATCAACCGATAATCCCTGCTCAGCAAGCATATCAATAGTCAGGTCAAGTGGAAATCCATACGTATCATAGAGCTTAAAAGCATCGGCACCCGGCAAGACAGAAATTCCTGTATTCTTGAGTTTTTCAATAAGTTCTGTGAGCATTGCCGTGCCGGAATCTATAGTTTTGGAAAAATTCTCTTCCTCGGTTTTTATGACACGTTTAATAAAATCAGACTTTGGGGTTAAGTCAGGATAAGCGGTCTTATTTTCAGAAATGACAACATCGCATAAGTCAAATAAAAACAGCGTGTCTATACCTAAAAGTTTACCATGCCTTGCAGCACGTCTTAAAAGTCTGCGTAAAACATAACCTCGCCCTTCGTTAGACGGTAAAACGCCATCACATATCATCATAGTAGCGGCGCGGATATGGTCGGTGATAATGCGAATTGAAACATCAGAATCTGTGCCCTTGCCGTAGACAATGCCACTAAGCTTGGAGACTTTGCGCACAATAGAAATAACGGTATCGGTCTCAAACAAACTGTCTACACCCTGACAGACACAGGCGAGGCGGTCAAGACCCATACCGGTATCAATATTCTTTTGACTGAGCTCAGAATAATTACCTTTCCCGTCGTTGTCAAACTGGGTAAAGACATTGTTCCAAATTTCTACAAAGCGATCACAATCGCATCCGGGAGCACAATCAGAGCTTCCACAGCCCTTTTCCGCACCGCGGTCAAAGTAAACCTCACTGCATGGACCGCAAGGACCTGAGCCATGGTCCCAAAAATTATCCTCTTTACCGAGCTTGGTAATACGCTCGGGTGCTATGCCTATTTCGTCCGTCCAAATCTTAAAAGCCTCATCGTCCTCAAGATAGACAGACGGATACAGCAAGTTTTCATCCATACCGAGATGCTCTGTAAGAAACTCCCATGTCCAAATTAAGGACTCTTTTTTAAAATAATCGCCAAATGAAAAATTGCCCAACATTTCAAAGTAACTACCATGTCTGGACGTTTTTCCAACGCTCTCAATGTCGATAGTACGTATGCATTTTTGACAAGTACAAATGCGCTTGCGCGGAGGCTCTGCCTCACCGGAAAACCATGTCTTCATCGGCGCCATTCCGGAATTAATCAGCAGAAGTGAAGCGTCACCCTTGGGAATAAGCGGAAAGCTGGGCAACCTCAAATGACCCTTTTCTTCAAAAAAAGCAAGGAACATTTCGCGCAGTTCGTTTAAGCCATACCTTTTCACTTACTTCACCAGTGTTTCTATGTAATCGACGACTTCGCCGACTGTCTTTAGTTCATATACAGACTCATCTGTTGCGTTAATACTATACTCCTCTTCAAGAGTCATTATAAGCTCAACCAAGTCAAGCGAATCTGCGCCTAAATCATTCATAAGATCAGTTTCTCTTGTGATAGTGTCTGCCGGAGCATCAAGTTGCTCAACCAAAATTTCTTTAATCTTATCGAAAACCATAAATAACCTCCAAGTAAAAAAATAATTAACACCTAACTCCACTCTCTATATGTTTTAGTTCCCTCCGAACGTGGAGCTTCCGAACGCGGAGCTTCTGAACGTGGAGTACTTTGGCGCGGGGCGTGTGAGCGGTGAGACTCCGAGCGAAAACCCGATGAACGGTCAGACTTCTGGCTTTTATTGCCATATGCTACAACAACACGTCTGTTTGGTTCACTACCGATTGAAAACGTGGAAATTTGCGCATTGTCCTGAAGAGCGGCGTGTATAATGTGTCGCTCATAGGCATTCATTGGATCAAGTGTCATATTCTTACGGTATTTCACAACTTTACCGGCAGTTCTACCGGCGAGATTTTCAAGAGACTCACTTCTACGCTGTCTATACCCCTCTGTATCGAAGTTGATTCTGATACGTTCGGAAGCTCCGCGATTTACAACATAGTTTGTAAGGTGCTGGATTGCATCGAGGGTTTCACCGCGGCGACCAATGAGTACTCCGGGGTCTGAACCTGTGAGATTTACCTCTACAGAATCCTCTTTTTCCGATATGTCAAACCCGGCCTCAATATCCATGCGTTTAAGGAGACCTGTGAGAAAACTTTCAATTTTTTGAGGACCCTCCTCCTTAGCTTCATATGAAACTTTAACAATTGCAGGGGTGCTTTTCAGCCCCAAAAAACCCGTTTTAGCCTGCTCGATGATCTCGACAGAAACATCATCGCGGGATAGGTTGAGTTGCTCCAGTGCCAGTTCGATAGCCTCATCTTCCGTGCGTCCTTGTACTTCAATTGATTTCGTCATAATAAATATCTCCATTCATAGGTCTTGAACCATTATTCAAAGAGCCCAAATTTACACTAGTTTTCTTCATCATCATAATCATCGTCATCGTCTTCGTAATCATCTTCAAAATCATCGTCGTCTTCGTAATCGTCAGACTCATCCTCTTCAAAATAGTCATCATCAGGGAAGCTATCTGTGTCTGCAATTTCTGAATCAGGCAAATCCACAAAATCATCAGCAACATCAATGGCGAGAGAATCATCGTCTAAAAGCTCGCCGGTTTCAGAAGTCGCAGACCCTTTAGAGTACCTGTCAGGGTCATAAGCACGACCACGTGCATAGCGGCGATTTCCAATCCTTGAAGGCTCATGCTTATTTTCATTCTCCCTATCTTTTTTCTTGGGAGAAATTTTCTTTTCCCATTCGGCGGCTTTTTCCAGCCTTGCCTGTTTGCTGCCTTTTTGCTTTTTGCGCTTTGATTTATTTTTATTTTCTTCAATAATGCCTTCAGCTTTTTTTCGCTCTGTTTCAAGTCGCTTTGCCTCAAGAACGGCTTCTTTTTCTTTGCGGATCTTCTCTTTTTCTGCATCTTCAGCATCAAGGATTCTTGTGTACCTCTTGTTAAGCCAAAGGTCTTGTCCGATTTGCAATACTGTGCCGGTTGTCCAATAAACAGCGAGTGCTGCGGGGAACATAAAACCGAAAACTAAGGACATAAGGGGCATGAATTTCATCATTGTTCCCATAGAACCGGCACCCGGGGTACCTTCAGCGGGAGTAGCCATAGGATTTGTTTTACGCATGACTGCCGCTGATATAAATTGCGCTCCGCAGGATAATACCGGGAAAAAGAATAAAAGGAGAAGCGGCAACCAAACAGTAGAGTCGCTCCAATCGAAATTCCACACTTGCCACTCCGGAACTTGCCCGAGATCTAACATACCGAGCGAAAAATCCATACGCCGTAGACCGTAATCCACAAAATCATTGAAATTATACTGATACCAGTAATCGTTCATAAACCGGGTTTGAAAAATTTGCTCCCAGGTTGCCTGACCGCCCTCAACGAATTGATATCCTGCTTCTACCAGCCTTTGATAAATTGGGCCTGTGGCATAATTTACACCGTCATGTGTAAATGGTTCCGGATAAATAAAGCCTTCAGCAACACGCATCATTACGGTTATGGGTTGACGAATAGCCCAGAAAAGAGCCAGCATTATCGGCATTTGTATAAAATTCCACAGGCAACCGGAAGCAGGGTTTATGCCTTCTTCTCTGTATAGTTTTGCAGTTTCCTCGTTTAGTTTTTGTTTGTTAGCAGCGTGCTTTTTTCGTAATTCATCCATTTTTGGATTGAGTCTTGACATACGCAGTTGACCGCGCTTGCCTTTCATTTGGAAAGGCAGGAGCAGTATTCTGACAAGAATGGCGATTAAGATGAGGGAGAGCGCGTAATTGTTGACCAGCTCATAGAGCCACATCAAAAGCATACCGAATGGTGCTGCAATAGCGTTGAACATACTATAATTAACTCCTGTTTTTTATCAATTTTCGAGTTATACCTTGTGTCATCTATGGCACAGGGTCATATCCGCCCTTGCAAAAAGGGTGACACCTGAAAATACGTTTAAGAGTAAGCAAAAAACCCTTTAACGCCCCGAATTTTTCAATTGCTTCAAGCGCATACAGAGAACACGTAGGTATAAACCTACACTTAGGCACAGACGGATCTGATAAATGCTTTCTGTAAAACCGCACTATAGCGAGGAGGACTTTTTTCATCGTGTACCTAATTACAACCAGAGCTCAAATTTATGCGCATATCCTGAGCCGCAGACAAGCAAAACGCTACGCCGACAGCCCCAGCTTTTGCAGCAGATATAAAACAGAGGATTCAAGTTCCCGCCACGGGGCACCGATACACCTCATTCTTGCAACGAAAACAATGTCGTACCCCCTGCGCAAAGCCGCTTCATTTATACGGTAAATCTCTTTTAGGCGCCGTCGAATACGATTACGTTGCACAGCACCACCCAGTTTCGTGGTGACGGTTATACCCAGCCGATTTTCGTCTCTGCCGGTTTTGAAGCAGTAGACAACGGCATATTTCGAGGCGGCACTTCTTCCTCTGTTGTACAGCCTTTTAAACTCGTAGTTCTTCTTGAGCGAAGTCGAAAACTTCATACTATATCAAGCAAAACCTAATGAGTGAGTCTTGCGCGCCCTTTCAAGCGGCGACGTGCAAGTACTTTACGTCCGTTTCGTGTAGACATTCTCTTGCGAAACCCGTGCTCTTTCGCACGATGTCTTTTCTTTGGTTGATACGTTCTTTTCATGGCAATTATTTCCTTTCAAACCACGCCAAAAGCGAGATGATTTATATTATAAGGAAGCCTAGTATATAACAGAAAGAACGGCACTGTCAACAAATTTTACATTTTTGCGTTTTTATGCGTTTTTATCATTTAAAAGAATTGACGATTGAACTTTGCCGTTGTAATATAATAAAATTATCTGACAAGGAGACGATGTACCATGCATTGCACAAAAAAAGTAAAAGACGATTTAATATGGGTTGGTGCAAATGACCGCCGACTTGCTATGTTTGAGGGGATATATTCTGTTCCGGATGGGGTATCGTACAACTCATATCTGCTAACAGACGAAAAAACCGTGCTTTTCGATACGGTAGACAAAGCAGTAATCGAACGCTTCATAGAAAATGTCACACATACGTTAAACGGTAGAAAACTTGACTATCTTGTCGTGCAGCATATGGAACCTGACCACTGCGCGGCACTGCAAGAGATTATCGCAAGATACCCGGCTGTGGAGATTGTTTGCAACGCAAAATCGCTAGAACTTATTAAACAGTTCAATAATTTTTCTCTTGATACGGAAGAAAGATTAAATGTTAAAATTGTAAAAGAGGGCGATACCTTAAAAACCGGGAGGCACAATCTTCGTTTCTTAATGGCACCAATGGTACACTGGCCGGAAGTTATGGTAGCTTATGACGAAACGGACAAGATTCTTTTTTCGGCAGATGCGTTTGGAACTTTTGGCGCGTTAAACGGCGCAATGTTTGCTGACGAGGTAGATTTTAAGAAGGATTATATGGATGAAACCAGGAGGTACTACTCTAATATTGTAGGAAAATACGGCGTACAGGTGGGTGCGCTGTTGGGGAAATTGTCTGCGTTTCCTATCGAGCTTATTTGTCCTTTGCATGGTTTTGTGTGGCGCAGGGATTTCGGGGATATTATAGAGAAGTATAAGTTGTGGAGTCAATACCTGCCTGAAGAAAAAGGTGTTATGATTGCCTACGCATCTGTATACGGCAATACAGAAAACGCAGCAGAAATATTTGCTTGCCGCTTGCGGGATAAGGGAATTAAAACGGTTATGTTTGATGTATCTGTTACACCTGCATCAGAAATTATAGCAGCAGCTTTTAAGCTGAGCCATTTGGTTTTTGCATCTACCACGTACAATGCCGGGATTTTTGTGGCAATGGAGGATTTTTTAAACGACCTTGTGGCAAAAAACATCCAAAACCGCACTATCGGATTTATTGAAAACGGTTCATGGGCGGCAACCAGCGGCGAGCTGATGCGCAAGAAATTTGATAAATGCAAAAAAATTGATGTGTTGGAGCAGGTGATAAGTATCAAATCCGGTGTAAAAGAAGTGCAGTTAGCCGAAATCGATGCAATGGTTACTGCTATTGCAAGGGACTTTAATGAAGGGAGGTGAAATAAATGAAGTATGAGTGTGTATGCGGATATGTATATGACGAAAGTATCGGAGACCCTGAAAGCGGGATAGCCGCCGGAACAAAATGGGAGGATGTGCCGGAAGATTACGAATGCCCCACGTGCAGTCTGGGCAAGGACAATTTTACTGAGGTGTAAAAGGGCGTAATTTTACACAAAACTTACTTGCCTTTGTGCTCTATTTGACATATACTAAGTATCGACTTGGAATGTTGCGGGGAAACCCCGGAGGAGATGTGGTATATGTCAGAGAGCATAAAAGCTAAAAAAGGAAAATTTTCACGGGAAGAGTGGAGCTGGATTATGTATGACTGGGCAAACTCGGCGTTTGCCACAATCATGCTCGCAGCAGTCTTCCCGGTATTTTTTATGGCTATGGCAGGTGGCGAAGGCTCACTAGGCAGTGCTTGGTGGGGCTGGGCAGGCTCAATCCGCATGGTGATAATGGCAATTTGCGCTCCACTTATAGGGGCTGTGCTTGCATACAGGGGCTATAAAAAGAA
>WQTE01000089.1 GCA_009786445.1 Oscillospiraceae bacterium
CGTGTTTGAAAGCCTATGCGATGTGAAAATGGTCATTTTGCCGTCTGTAATATCACTGAGTGCTCCAAAGACCTCATGCTCTGCCTTCGGGTCAAGATTTGGTAAGCGGTTAATAGCGAGGTATGCTGGCAGTTAATCAATAGTGCGGCATTCTATGGGTGCATTTTCCGGCAGCAGTGCGGCAACCATATCATGATTGTCTCTCAGGTTGAGGCCTGCGGCAGTGCGGAAAATATGAGACAAATACTCGTGCGGGTTTAAACTGTTTTCCTTTGCAGTCTCAGTGATGCTGTGCAGGACCGCCGTAGCACGGGCACCGGCTACCGATGTAGCAAAGAGGAAGTTCTTTCTGTTGATTACAAATGGTTTCACACTGCGCTCACATCTGTTGTTTGAGATTTCGATACATCCATCCAGAAGATAACGCTCAAGATATTTCCACTGGTTCAGTGCATAGTTTATGGCTTTTCCAATTTTGCTCTGAGAAGCAACACCCGGTTGTACTGACAGCAGCCACGAATGGAACTCATCAAGAACCGGTTTCGCCTTTTCAGTACGTATTGTATAGCGTTCATTAAAACTCATCTGACCCATTTCACGCTCGATCTTAAATAACTCGTTGCAATATTCTTTACCAACAAGCGCAAGTGAGCCAACTTGTTCAGCCTTATCCTTAATCACCTTTAGAGCTTCGTCAAATTTGCGCCTGCAATGAGCGAAACACCCTACCACGATGATTTCAGTAGGCAAACTATGATAAGCAGCACAACCATCCGTCATCAAGTAGCCGGAAAAACCCTCCAGAAAAGTTCCGGGACGCTTCTTCGTTTTATCGGGTTGATAATCATACAAGACTATCGGATGCTCAGCATCGCCGCTTGTACGGTATCACGCTCGTTGCAGGCACTTGCGCAAACACTGCCGTTTCAGGTTCTTCTAATGCGCTCACGCTTAACGATAATGATGCTTCTGATGATTCCAGCAATTCTTCTCTCACTCGCCGCTTTCGATAAAAGTAATTCTTGTACCCAACTCCGTTATCTGCGCACCACTCGCTTATCGACTTCCCACTACTTTCACATTCCACTATCTGGCGTGACCATTCTCGTAATTTAAGCTGATTTGCTACCTTTTGGGCTCTCATTGATACTACGCTCCTTTTCCGGATAGCTAATTTTTCTTAAGATTCTTAAGATTTCCTATCCAGCGCTTGAGTGTATTATCTCATGTCTTTTGGCTCTTGGATATGTACCGCTTTATTCACCGCTTACAAGATTTGAAGATGGCTCGTCAAGTACCAGAGCAGAGCAACTACGGAACAATGCACGTGCAAGAGCAAGCATAGCTACAACCTTGATGTCTGCCATGACAAGCTAAGACACCATTTCAGTGTTCTTACGAATTCTGAAAGTTGTCTTATGATTTTTTTGGGTTCACTACTCATGCTTATCCTCAGTCTCTGATGCTCCTTCGCTAGCGAAATTGCTCACGATTCTACCAAAAGCTTCTTGCGGGGTATGTTTTTTATAATTTAGATATAATACTCCGTCTTTTATTCTTGTTTTAACGTTTTTTGATATGACAACATCTGGAGTTTTGCTATAACTTTCGGCATCTACAAAGAGTAGGTTTGGTTCACAGAGTTTTATCATAATATCTACATAATCGTCGTAAGAAAGTGTGTGGTCAGTATTGCATCTGACAAACTCAAGAGAGTAAACGTCATTATCAAAAACTAACTTCTCATGCGAGTAAAGGGATAAACAATAATAATCGTCTTGCAAGAACAATTTTTGTAATGCTCTTCTATAGCTTAGAGCTTTTTCATTTGATAATATCCCTTCAAAAACAACTATAACCACTTCATCTGAAACTTCATGAACGACGGATTTATAAGTATAGTCATAAATTGATTCGGCTCTTAACACTCCAGAGTTTTCAGCAATCCAATTTTTAACTCCTGCAGGAGTTGTTTCATCTCTACTTATAGCTTTTGCAACAAGTCCTGCAAAATATGCTGTCGCCATACTTGTACTGCCTGTTGGTTCAAGGCTAGTAGCAGTTGGATTTAATACAATTTCTACTCCATCAATTGGATTTTCTATATATGCAAAACTTCCATCTATTAAGTTCCTAGTATAGTCATAACAAACACCAATGCACTCATCAAAACATGCCGGATATGAAAGCACTCGACTATTACTGGTTCCGGCTATTAGGCAGATATCTGATTCTTTAATTCTGCTAATAACACTTCTAAATTTGTCACTATCACAATGCCGGGTCGTCCCCATACTAAGACTTATTAGCGATATGTTATTTTCAACACACCACTTTAGAGCTGTAATCAAATCTGAAACACTGCCTTTATTTTTATCATCACGAGATAAGAGTATAAAATGACTCACCAGCTTTTGTGCTGCAGATTCGTAGTAACGGATGCACTCGCCTCCGTGTGATATAGATTCTTTAATTATAGAAGCATCTATATTAACAACATTATTTTTATCTACCATTAGGAATCTTATTTTATTGCGCCACAAGTCATAACTTTCTCTATCAAGGGCTATATCTATTATCACAGATGAAAATTTTGATTGGTTACTTTCACCGTGACACTTTTCTCCGCCCATCAATCCCACAACCTTACTAATGCACCGTCATAAAGCTCTTGGTCTGACCACGTGACTATCGGTAATCTAAAGTCAAATCCTGTTGCTGAAAATATATTATAGAAAAACTCAATCCTTTCAGGCCAGCTTAGCTCTACATCTTGTCGCTCTACATAGAATTCTCGTCCCCACATTCCATCACGTCTGTTTACTACATATATGTAGTGTTGATTAGTAAAAGGATCTTGATTTAATGCTATCATTGGTATCATATTCGTTAAGTCTTCTTCTGTCAGAGTCACTTCTAAAGTTACCGTAGCCGGATTCCCCGGATAAAGTAAAGAGGTAGGATCTTGTATCGCAACTACTAGAGTAAACTCACCATCCATAAAGGAGCGATTAATAACAACACCATTTATAGCATATCCGTGTCTGTCAAAAGTCACGTCTACATTTTGTCCCGGATAAATCCGTAAATCAGACATGTAAAAAATATATTTTTCTTCAGGAACGGTAATTTCAATATCAAAATCAAACCCTCTATCAAGTCTTTGAGATAACTCTCCCAGTTCCCCCGCAACACCCCGAGCTTCAAACTCCCATGTGAAAGTTATTGACTCAACACCCGTCACATGAACAAAAGGCTTTTGTCGTTCAAAAAAGCCACGTGAATATATTGTACTCACAGTTAATCCAATTATGAATAACAATGCTAATGTAATGCCAACTTTTCTGCAATTTACTTTTTTCACAATAAAAACACCATTCCTTACCTAAACGAAGTGTAACCAACACCTTCTGCGAGATTGTCTTGCCCGTAAATAAAAACAATCAATGCCGGTATCATAAATACAGTTGATATTGCAAACACGGTACTTATCATACCATCTGAATATGCTATAGAGAGTTGCGTTGCAAGTGGCATAAACCTAACTTCTCTGATAAACACAACAGCTTGGTCAACAAGATTCCATACTTCTGAGAATGATAACACCATCAGCGCTGTCATAGTTGGTTTTAAATTTGGTAGCACAATAGAAGTGAAAATCTGAAGTTCATTTGCACCATCAATTTTAGCTGCTTCAATAGTAGCTTTGTCAAAACTTTTCATCTGTTGTCGAATTAGAAAAACTCCAAAGGGTGCGAAGATTGCCGGAAGGATAATAGCTAGATAATTGTCAGTTATACCCAAGAAATTTGCAGCTATAAAATGTGGTACCAACAATGCTTGCATAGGTAACATCATTGTAATGATGTACGCAAAAAACAGTTTTTCCTTATGTTTTGCTCGAAGTCTTTCAAACGCGTATGCAGCCATTGGTGAGATTATTAGTGTGCCTACAACTATCGGAACAGCAAGAATTAAAGAATTCCAAAGAAAACGAAGGTTTGTTGGGTCGTGCATTAGAATGTCTCTAAATCCCGAAAGTGTGAGCAAGTCAGGAATTAACGTTGCTTCAACATAGTGTAGGTTTCCGTCAGTCAGTCCTAAAGCTGTTACAGGGGTCACACGACTTGTGTAACGTGAAGCCGCTTCGTCAGCACTCATTAAAGAGTTGAGTACTATAAAAAGCACCGGAAGTACGCAGATAATTGCAGAAAACACAACGATGGCTAATCTAAATCTATATGACAAACGTTTTTTCATAGTCTTGTTACCTGCTAATCATAGATATCTGTTAGCTTATGTGTTCCTTTAAAAACACCTAAAACTAACACAAAAACAGCTAGAGATAACATCACCGCTGAGACAGAAAGCCTTTGCAGATTTGCGGCTGCAAATTGGTTATTCATAAAATGTTGTAACATGTATGTGGATGGGTGAGGGTATCTGCCAAAAAGTAAGTATATTTCACGAAAAATCTTAAAACTGTTTATTATCGACATAATTAAAACAAGCAGTGTAGTAGGCAGCATATATACAAATGTAACATGCCTAAATTTTTGGAATGTCCCGGCCCCATTAATTTCAGCAACCTCGTAGTACTCAGTAGGGATTAGTTGAAATCCTGCCAAAAATAGTACCAGATTAAAACCTATGTTCTTAAAAATGAACACAAGCATAGTAATCCAAAAGGCTGCCGGGGAAGAAAACCATATAGTAGTGTCAAAACCATGCTGAAATAGAATTCTGTTTATTATCCCATTTTCTGCAAATAGTATATGCCAAAAGTAAACTATAGCCCCGGAAGGTATAATCAGAGGTATCATAAAAATCACAGCAAATATTTTCTTATGCTTTAATCCTTGACAAAAACCTGCAAGCACATATGCCAGTACAATATTGACCGGTACGCTGATTAATATAAACCGTAGTGTGTTTTGTGTAGCTAGTCTAAACGCTCCACTGGTTAGCACGTCTATAAAGTTAGTAAACCAAACAAAATCCCCATGATGATTAGTAAACGCATTAAAAAGCGAACTGAGTGCAGGAATGAAGTAAAACACCATCATTCCTGCCAGACTTGGTATCAGAAGTAGTAGAATTAACTTTTGTGCTTTGAAATTTTTCAGAGTGCGCATTTGTTTTATTCCTCAATGTATATTTCTAAGCGGTTTTGTATGTTTGATAGTGTTCTGTAAACATCTTGCCTACCGGTTACCAGCAAATATATATCCGGATAGATGATTGAGTTGAATGTAGCTTCGCAATATCTGCGTTCAAAATTCAGCATTTCCATTAATTCAGTGAATCTATCCAGCGAATACTGTAATCCCTCAGCCCTCTCAGTTGCTGCTATTTGTGCATCTTCATTTTCCTCAATATTTCTAAAAGTAATCATCAAACCGTGACTATGCCCAACACTTCTTAGTACGTGGTCATTAAACATTGCTCTGTTAACGGGGAAACTTGCAACTTCACTGTAAAATCCACTATTTCGTAGTGATGTTGGATGTTCCATTGCGAAACGTATAAACTCCCATGCAAGTTCCTGATTCCCACTTTCTCGCATTATTGCCGGACTCGTCACTGTTCTAAATCCTATATCTCCATATTGACTTGTCACAAACACAGGATGAGAAAACTGCATGTCATCAGTATCTTGCAAAAAAAACACTCCCGGTAGCATTAACCCGGCATGGTTATGATACATATAAGTTACCGTTGGTCTTAAATAACTAACATCCACACCTCCAGTAAACGTACCGGTAATAAACTCAAGTACCTTTTGTTCTGTAAATTCGACAAGCTGTCCTGTGGGAATTGAGTTAACCAATGACAACAACTCTCTCATTTCCGGAGTATCTGCATTTACTTCACCGGCATTTATATCATACACTTGATGAAACCTAAAAAGCGTAGTCACATTAAAATTTGAGTCAACAAAAATTTCTTCATCAGGATTTGCTTCGACTGCGTTAAGATAAAATTCTAAGTATTCATTAAATGTCATTTTCCTAATATCTTCTATGGGTACATTGATTGAGTCAAAAAGTCGCTTATTTAATAATCTCGTATCTGAATCCAAAGTTAGCGGTACGTTGTATAATCCGCCATCAATTTCTGCTGCTCTCAGCACATTATCAAAGTAGTCTTCTCTATTAATTCCACCGGGTCCGTCAATTAGCGGTTTTAAATCTACAAACAATGAATCCATACTCATCTTTTCAAATACTAACCCGGCAGTGTTAAGTATATCAGGTGGGTCCGCCAGTAGGCGTGTTGTTAAAGCAAGTTGCTGGCTCACATCAATTATTTGTTCAATTGTCTCAAACTCTATTGTAACATTTGGATGCTTTTCCATAAAATAATTGCTGAGTAACTGCAAGTGTGTTAAATGCTCGCTTGTCAGAATTCTTAGTTCACCTTCCAATTCTGATGTTGCATTTAGTTTAGCATCAATATTTTCTGAATCAGTGGCTGACTCTCCATTTTCTGCTTCTTCGGCCATGACAGTACCGACTATTTCGTCAAAAATGTCATCCCCCTCATTTGCGGAGCAACCTATTAGGAAGATTGTTGTGGTTATTAGCAGGGCTAAGATTTTTATACATTTTTTCATAATGAAAACCCCTCTCCGTCAAAGATAAAACGAGTACATAATAAGTTTTGCGCTTTGCATATCCCTGAGAAAGGCAGCTAATTCTGAGGGATATGTAATGCACTTTTGTAGATAATAATACATCTATCACCTGGCACTGTTATGCAGTCAGCGATGCAGGCCTCAAGACATGAAATAATTATACTACATGTGATCCAAAGCTGTAGCTGCAATTGCCGCTTGTGGAGTTCGATGATTAGAAGAAAAGTCACGCGTGGTACCTGTACACGTACATGAGCATATATTACATGCTAGACAGAACGCAACTAAACTATTTCTTTGAGCCTTACTGTTCTTTTTTAATGACTTCTTTTGCATGATGAACCTCCAAAATTATTAATATATAAATATACATGCTTACTGCCTATACATGGTGTAAAGCATCATATATTTACCAAAGAATTACTCAGACCCACTTTGATTGCACCTGCCAATGAGTTAATGGTGAAGTCCATAGGCTTGTCGAACAATGCGTTGATTTCAACATTGAACGCACTTTCTATGTCTAAGAAAATAGACACTATCTCCTTCACACCTAGATTGAATGGTGCCATAGATATAGGAGTGTTTAACTCAGTAATTGTAGATGTTGCAGGTGTATAATCGTTTACTATTTGTTTCAGTTTTTCTTCTATTAACTCTATATCCATTTTCGCCTCTCAAACTACTTCAATATTGCTCTGAAGTTTAGTTAATAAACGCTTAAACAAGCTATCTGCAGAATCATTGTCGAACGTGTTGTAAATACTTTTTGTTAAATTTTCGCTTTTCGAATATAACTCCGGCAAAACCAGCTTACTATCTCCAACTAGATAACTTATTGTTCGTTTATCAGATTCGAAAATGAGATTTGTATTAGATATGTTAAAAAAATCAATATTTGCTCCTAGAGCATACTTTGAATGATTTTGCATTTCTTCGATTTCATCATCATTAGTTAATGCACAATATAAACTGTGGATTAATATATCAGGTTTAAGACTTACTGATAGTGCAATTGCAGATTCTCCAAACATTTCATGATTGTAGTCATCAATCTGCATTGTCCCCCCGGGTGCACCAACAATCAAAACATCCGGATTTTCTTTATAAACGCAATCAGAGAAGATTTTGTTGTAAAGTAGAACTTTTTTCCAGAACGGTACATTAAGAAACTTTGGCAATGCTTCAAATCCAAATAGTGGACTGTATTCCTTAGTACCGAATTGACTAACAATATATCCATCTTTTTGAAATTTTTTACGTAAATTAAGCTGGATATCAAACTTATTACATTGCTGCCCTTGACCTGTTACTAAAATTACAGGTACAGGTATGTCAAGTAGTTTACTTTCATATTCCACTTTAGTATTGGAATATGCATTTTCTGCTTTAAAAACAGTAATACCTTCTGCTTCCGCCTCAAGTACCTTAAAATCATCCTCATATACGAAAATATGCTTGCCGAACCTCTTACAGCACTCAATTACATCACGAAGATTATTACAGTCGTTTACATCACACGTAATCAAAACTGAGTCGGCGTAACGGATTGCGAAATTAAAATCTGATGATACTTTTACATCGTTATGATGTCCACCATCAAAATGCGAAATATCAACTAACTCAGACTCACCCCAAGAGTTCCATTCGGTAACCGGAATGATCTCATCATATTGATTTATTAATTCTTTGTAACGTAAAATTGGTGCAGTTTCAATTGTGAAAGGATATATCAACAATTTGCTCATAATTTCAAACCACCTAAAATTTGTCTAAAAAGTTGTAATTATTAGCTTTTAGAAAACATACTTCTTTAAAAATATCTTCTACTTGTGCTTTAACACTCTTGCATCTTCTTAACTTGACCTCTTTGGATAAACAACTCATGTCATCAGCATGTGCTGCACACATAGTACAATGCAATATCGCCCAACAGTTTTTGCATTCTTCCTCAGTAACTTTGCCTACATTAATTAGGTTCGTTGCTTTCTCAATATCTATACCATCTTCTACAGTTCCAATTTGCATAACATTTGAATCTTCACTTACACGTTCACACGAATAATACACTCCATCAACACTAAGAAACAATCTATGTACACCGGCAAGGCATGGACCACCATGATGACACTTCTCCGGCAACGCTTTTATAGGTCTCAAATCTCTAAACTTCAAGCGAAGCCTATCTTCACCATCAAGCATTAGACGAGCAACTTTTTCTTTATCAAGTTTGCCTAGCATATAGAGAAACAATTTTGTTCGCTCTTGAATATATATGCTGAAAAATTGATCAGTGTATGAAATATTTACGTCGGTGTACGTATCAGTCATAAAGGACAAACTTATATCGTAATATGGCATAACATCATCTAGGCTATATAAGTCATCTAAGCAACTGTCATTTATATATGGTGATGCAACGGCTAAAAAAGACAGCCTTTTGTTTGCATCTGGAAATATTGACCGAATGGCATTAACATTTCTCATAATATCATCATAACTACCACCACCATCTATATATTTCCGGGTGTTGTCATGAACAGGTTTTGGACCGTCTAAACTAACTAATATTGATACATCATAATCTGATAGGACTTTATATATTTCAATGGTTAATAGTGTGCCATTCGTTGTAAGATTAAAGGTTACTCTCTTGGCACCACGGCGTGCCTTAACATAATCGATACATTCTAAAATCAAATCTAGCTCAAGTAATGGCTCACCACCGTAAAAGCTAAAATTAACAAGATTACTATCAATCGAAGATTGCAATACATAATCTATAGCTTTTTTCGCAGTTTCAAAGGTCATAGTTTTATTAGAATGCGACCTTGAGTCATATGTACCATCTCCAGAATATACGCAGTAACTACACCGAAGATTGCAGCGTTGTGTTACTTGAAGAGTGAGCTTGCTGATTTTTCTCGTTAGATGGTACTTCATGATTTCTGTATCCGGGTGCTCAATTTCTTTTATATCCGGACTGAAAAAGTATCCATGCTTGTTATAACGGGAAATTAGCTCTTCAGTTTCGCTTGAACAGATACCTTGTTCAATTAATTTTGCAACTTCCCATTCTTCATTATCTAGCGGAATAATCGAGTTAGCGTTCGCATCGTAGACGTACTTCTTATCTAAAGCACAAAATGCGTGAATTAACGGGGCCATAATATCTCCCTAAGATGTAGTGAATGTTTTTATCATATGTAGCATACTTAATGAGTTCTCATATTGGCAGTGATTTAGACAAGATAGCCAGTTGCCTAGAATGGTGAACGGTTTAAAAAATTGAAATACATGCAAACCAGTATATCAAAGCAATTCCACAACAAAAATTACTTTACGTAGTTATTTTTCGTTGTTTAATGTTGTTTACTGTATACGCACAA
>WQTE01000090.1 GCA_009786445.1 Oscillospiraceae bacterium
AAAGGCTCGATTAACACAGCAATGATCATCAGCTTGGCGATGGCCGAAACAAACGGTATCTACGGTCTTGTCGTTGCTATGGTTCTGCTATTTGTCAATCCTCTTCTCTCTCGCTTTGTTGAATACGCGCAACTGTTGGGACTTGGATAAGTCACTTAGTTTCTCCTGTCCCGCAACACACGCATTTTAACGTCTTTAACGGAAGAGGGTGACTCTTATGGACTTTGTATTTGTTCTGTCCGCAGCGGTCGAAGCTGAACCACGTATACTCGGTATGGACATGCGAATTGTTCAAGAGGCATTTTTCCAAGTTCTCAATGTCGGTGGACTTGCCGCTATTCTTGCGTTCTTGCTGTATAGACCCATAAGGAAAGTCTTGCAAAAGCGTACAGAGAGAATTCAAGGTCAGCTCACTCAGGCTGAAGAAGAATTGGAAAAAGCCACACAACTCAAGCAAAAATATGAAAAATTGATGGAAAGTGCCGAGCTTGAGCGCGAGGAAATTCTTGCGCAGGCTCGAAAGGCAGCAGCCGATTCTTCACGGCGCCTTATTGATGATGCAAAGAAAGAAGCTGATACAATAAGGGAGCGAGCTGCACACAATGTTGAGATGGAATGGGAACGCGCAGAAAACGATATGCGTACCGCAATTATTGACGTTTCTGCCGTAATGGCTGAAAAATTCGTCTCACTTGCCATCAACAAAGAAACACACGACAGGCTCTTTGATGAGACTATGTCCGACTTGGAGGGTATGACATGGAGAGATTAAGCGTCCTTTACGCTAATGCTCTGTTTGACCTTGCCAAGGAAAAAAATACCACTGATGAGTTTCTTGATCAAGCAATACTCGTCCGTGAATGTTTGCAAGACGAAGACTGTCAACGTGTTCTCAGCCACCCGCAAATACCGGCATCAGAAAAGCATAAGTTCTTTGAAAATGCATTTTCAGGCAAAGTACATACCGATTTACTCGGATTTTTGTACTTGGTAGCCGACAAAAATCGCGAAGTCGCACTACTTCCCGCGCTCACAAAACTCATAGCCACCATTGAGCAGCACAAGGGAAAAGTTACGGCAAGAGTCGTGTCGGCATCACCATACGATGATAACCAAGCGCAATCGCTTAAAGCGATGCTTTCTCGTAGACTGGACAAAGATGTTGAGCTCGATATGAAAGTAGATTCGTCAGTTATTGGCGGACCGTATATCTTCGTTGACGGCTACCATATTGACTGGACTGTTAAAAAGCGTCTGCGCGATTTGACAATTCATATGAAAGAGGGGTGCAGTGCGTGACTCTCAAGCCCGATGAAATTAGTTCAGTAATCAAAAAACAAATTGAAGCCTATTCCTCAAAACTCGATGTTTCCGAAGCAGGAAGCGTTATACAGGTCGGTGACGGTATTGCCCGTGTACATGGACTTGAAAACGCGATGAGCGGTGAACTACTTGAGTTCCCCGGTGATGTATTCGGAATTGCATTTAATCTTGACGAGGACAGCATTGGTGTCGTTTTGCTCGGCGCCGACAATCTCGTTCGTGAAGGCGACGTAGTAAAAAGAACAAAGCGTATCGCTGAAGTTCCCGTCGGAGATGCCCTGCTCGGCAGAGTAGTCTCCCCTCTCGGTGTACCCATCGACGGAAAGGGACCGATAGTAACCGATAAATCACGCCAGATGGAGCGTGTTGCACCCGGCGTTATAGAGCGCGGGGAGGTCAACACTCCACTGCAAACAGGTATCAAAGCTATTGACTCTATGATACCCATCGGTCGCGGACAACGTGAGCTTATCATTGGCGACCGCCAGACAGGCAAGACAGCAATCTGCATCGACACCATAATAAACCAAAAAGGTGCCGGAGTAAATTGCATATATGTCGCAATAGGTCAAAAAGTTTCAACCGTAGCAAGGCTCGTCAGAGTCCTCGAAGAAGCGGGTGCTATGGAATACACAACCATCGTTTCCGCATCAGCCGCCGATTCATCGCCGATGCAATACATGGCTCCTTATGCCGGATGTGCAATGGGCGAAGAATGGATGGAAGAAGGAAAAGATGTCCTTGTTATTTATGATGACCTGTCTAAACACGCTGTTGCGTACCGTGCGCTCAGTCTTTTGCTCCGCAGACCTCCCGGTCGTGAAGCGTATCCCGGCGATGTATTCTATTTGCACTCACGCTTGCTTGAGCGTGCTGCAAAGCTCAGCGATGCGAGAGGCGGTGGGTCACTGACCACACTCCCTATCATCGAAACACAGGCCGGCGATATTTCGGCATATATCCCGACAAATGTTATCTCCATAACAGACGGACAGATTTACCTCGAAACGGAGCTATTTAATAACGGTGTTCGCCCCGCTATTAACCCCGGTTTCTCTGTCTCGCGTGTTGGTGGCGCAGCTCAGATTTCTGCAATGAAAAAGATTTCGGGCCCTTTACGTATTGAGCTTGCCCAGTATAGAGAGCTTGCCTCTTTCGCTCAATTTGGCTCCGACCTCAGTAAAGACACACTCGACCGCCTGAAACACGGTGAGCGCATAGTTGAAATACTCAAGCAACCTCAATATGAGCCTCTGTCGGTCGAAAGTCAGGTTTGTCTGCTGTATCTCTTGACAAACAGATACTTCTCAGGCATAAATGTCGAGCATGTGCAAAGGGCTTCCCGCGAGTTTTTAAGTTTCCTTGAGGAACGCTATCACACTGTTCCAAAGAATATCCGTGAGACAAAATTAATCTCCGATGAAGATAGCGACAATCTTAAGAAAGCAGCAGATGAGTTTTTCAAAAATTTTGCGTAAGAGGTTGACCGTATGCCTTCACTGAAAGCGATAAAGAAAAGAATATCCAGTGTCACGAACATGAAGAAAATAACGAAAGCTATGAACTTAGTCGCTGCATCTAAGCTGCAAAAGGCTAAGGGCCGGCTCGATAACGTTCGCCCGATGTATAGTGACATCAAAGACCTAATGGAGAGAATCCGTGCCGGTATCAGTGATGATATGGACATACCTTTCGCCGAGGAACGCGAAGTAAAAAATGCAGCTTACATCGTACTTACGAGTGACCGCGGTCTCTGTGGTGCCTACAATGCGCTTATATCAAAAGAGGCATTTGCTTATGTTGACGGACAGAACAAAAAAGGCATAGACGAAAAGATTATAGCTGTCGGCACAAAAGGGCGCGATTACTTCCGCCGTCGGGGCAAAAATATTATTTTACGGTGTGAAGGACCTTCCGAGGCAACTTCCTTTACAGATGCTGAGGCTCTCGGGCACAAAGTCGCCGAAATGTACAAATCCGGTGAGGTTGACGAAGTTTACATCATCTATACGCACTTTGAGTCTGTACTGTCTCATATACCTTATATTGAGAAGTTATTACCTCTCAGGACAGCTTCAAGTGAAGATTTCGACCCCGGTGCGCACACAATGAGCTATGACCCCGACCCCATCACTTTTCTTGAGCACGCTGTTCCCATGTACCTCAATATCACCATATTCGGTGCTATGACAGAATCCGCTGTATGTGAGTACGCATCTCGCATGACCAGTATGGATTCGGCTACAAAAAACGCCAGCGATATAGTTGACGACCTTACTCTTGAATTCAACCGTAAACGTCAAGGCATTATAACGCAGGAAATTACAGAAATTGTCAGTGGCGCAAATGCCTTACAGTGACAAAAAAGGAGAGATAAGCTTGAGCAATCAAAATATTGGAAAGATACTACAAATCACCGGTGCGGTTGTTGACTTCCGCTTCGACAATGAACTGCCCGGACTGTACAACGCAATTGAAGTGCATAATGATGAAAACGTCATTGTGTTTGAGGTTGCGCAGCATCTGGGCGACAATGTTGTGCGTTGTATTGCTATGGATTCTACCGACGGTCTCGTCAGAGGTATGGATGCCATAGATACCGGAGCTTCTATCTCCGTGCCCGTTGGCGATGAGACTCTCGGGCGTATGTTGAATGTTCTCGGCAAAGCGATTGACAATAAACCCGACCCGGTCACTAAAGAGCGCTGGCCTATCCACCGTACAGCACCCGGATTTGCCGAGCAAACAGCAACTACCGAGATGTTTGAAACCGGTATCAAAGCTGTTGACTTGCTTTGCCCATATTCAAAGGGCGGTAAAATCGGTCTCTTCGGCGGTGCCGGTGTTGGTAAGACAGTTTTGATTATGGAGCTTATCCGTAACATAGCCACCGAGCATGGCGGCTACTCGGTATTCGCAGGCGTTGGTGAGCGTACACGTGAAGGTATTGAGCTCTACAACGACATGAACCGTTCAGGCGTTATAGACAAGACAGCTCTGGTCTTCGGGCAGATGAACGAACCGCCCGGTGCTCGTATGCGTGTCGGATTCTCGGGGCTCACAATTGCCGAATACTTCCGCGACGTATCACTTCAAGACGTTCTCCTGTTCATTGACAACATCTTCCGTTATGTGCAAGCCGGCTCCGAAGTCTCCGCGCTACTCGGTCGCGTACCAAGCGCAGTCGGATACCAGCCCACACTCGCTACGGAAGTCGGAAGCCTGCAAGAGCGTATTACATCTACCAAAACAGGCTCTATAACATCTGTTCAAGCTATTTATGTTCCTGCCGATGACTTCACTGACCCGGCGGCAGCTACTACATTTACACATCTTGATGCCACCACTGTTCTCTCACGCGCTATCGTTGAGCAAGGCATCTACCCTGCTATCGACCCGCTTGATTCCACATCGCGTATCCTTGATGTCAGTGTGGTCGGAAAAGAGCACTACAATGTCGCACGCAGCGTTCAAAGCATACTTCAAAGATACAAAGACCTCCAGGACATCATAGCTATCCTTGGTATGGACGAACTTTCAGAAAACGACAGGCTCATAGTTGACCGTGCGCGTAAGGTTCAGAGATTCCTCTCACAACCTTTCTTCGTAGCGGAAAAATTTACAGCCATCCCCGGAAAGTATGTCCCCGTCAAAGAAACAATCCGCGGATTTGCCGGAATCATTGATGGTGAATATGACGATATCCCGGAGGGTTACTTCCTCAATAAAGGCACAATAGACGAGGTTGCCGAAAGCTACAGAATATAGTTTTCCATTTAGTGAATAAAAGAAGGTGAAACATTAATGCCTGCCGAAAAGCTCCATCTGCGTATCGCTACGCCCGATACAGTTAAATATGATGAAAAAACTGAAATGGTCATTATGCGCTGTATTTCAGGTGATATGGGCATTTTGGCTAATCATGAGCCAACCTCTGCTATACTCGACTATGGTGTGCTTCGCATTATAAACGGCGAAGTTGAGCGTCATATGGCGGTCTTTGGCGGCATTGCCCAAATAGGTGACAACAAGGTGACAATACTGGCAAACGATGCTCAATGGCCGGAGGATATTGACCTTGCTCTTGCCGAATCCGAGCGCGAACGCTTAGAAAGGCGCTCGATAGAAGATATGGACGATCTCGCACTTGCAAAAGATCAGGTTCTTATGCGTCGTACTCTGGTTCAGATAGAAGTCAGCACATTCCCGCTTATTAGCAGGACGGACCGCGAAGAAGATAAGGATGGGTAGGGTATGAAAGGTATAACGACCATTATCGGCATGGTAGTTGTTTTTGCTTGCCTGTTTGCCGGTATCATAATCCTTGACGGCGAAATCATGGACTTTCTTGACCCTGCAAGTGCCATACTGGTTATTGTTCCCACATTTGCAGCGGTTATGTCTTCTTTTCCGATGTCAGTCCTCTCCAAAATTCCCGGACACTTCAAAGTCCTGCTCGGACAGGAGTCCAGCCCAAGCGAATATATAGACAAAATCGTCTCTCTCGCCGAAAAGGCAAGAAAAGAGGGACTATTGGCTTTTGAAAAAGAACAAGTTGACGATGCCCTGATGGCATATGCACTGCGCATGATGGTTGACGGTCTTGATAAATTCACTGTTAAATTTGCTCTTGAAGACTGTATAAACGGCATGAAAGAGCGCCACGTTGAAGCAATAGCAATATATAATAAAGCCGCCGCCTACGCACCTGCGTTCGGAATGTGTGCGACGGTTATTTCGCTCGTTAATATGCTTATGGGTCTTGACTTTGAAGACCCGAACGCCATAAACGCACTTGGAGCTAACATGGCGACAGCTCTTATAACAACTCTCTACGGCTCCGCTTTTGCAAACGGTATCTTCCTCCCCATAGCAGCACGTCTTCAACTTTTGCATAAGAAAGAAATGTTCTGTAAAACCATGGTTTGTAACGGACTGCTTGCTATACTTAACGGCGACAACCCACGTGTTATCAAAGACTTCTTAGTTGAGCAACTTAGTGCCGCCGATGCCGAAGGCTTCAAAGACGATGCCAAGGGCGGAGGGGGCGATTAGCTCGCCGACTGCAAACCAGATATTGGCGGTTTGAGCATAATGTTTTTCGCACAAACATGGCTGATAAGACGATGTGTATAAGATTTAATTGTTGAAGGTGGTGAATGTCTATGGCAGCAAGTAGTGATGATCGCGGTAATGAAAGATCCGGCGGTGGTGAGTCGGAACAGGAAGAAAAGACAGACGGATGGATGACATCCTATGCTGATATGGTTACTCTCCTAATGACGTTTTTTGTCCTGATGTTTGCACTTTCAAATGTTGATAATGAAAGAGCTACGTTGTTTGTTGCTGCCATGTCCAGAGAGGGACTTACCTACGAACAGTTTGTCGAAATCAGAGAAAGGTTTGAACCTGACCCGTTTAGCGATTGGGACGATGAATATTTTGATCCTCCTTTTGATGGTCACGCCCCTGAAGAAGGTGATCCGGAGGCAGAGGACTTTGGCGGTGACCAGGCATTACTTGATTTGCACGATGCAATCGGTGGATACATCGAAGATATGGGACTCGGAGACACCATTGATTTATTCTTTAGCGGCGAGCACATTATGCTTACTCTCCGAAGCGACATCCTGTTTGGACTCGGACTTACATACATCACACCGGCAATGGAAGAAATAGCAAGCACACTTGGCGAGCTTCTGGCTGCGACTTTCTTGACTGCCGACCCATTTGAAATCACGGTTGCAGGGCATACGGATAACTTGCCAATAGCCACCGCGCGCTTCCCCAACAACTGGCATGTCAGCGTAACCAGGGCAGCAAATTTCCAAGATATTTTAATCAGGGAAAGTGGTATAGAGCCCTATTGGTTCAGAATTTTTGGCGGAGGCGAGTTCTACCCTATCGCTTCTAACGATACTTACGAGGGCAGACAAATGAACCGCCGTGTCGAGGTCATGATAGGTCTCGCCAGAGGCGCCCCTATTTGGGAAAGAGGACCGCAACAATATGATTAAAACAAGAAAAACCGTATTTATTCTGCTTTTGCTCACTTTCACTGCAATATTTTTGCTCACAGGCTGCGAAGATTATGAGCAATACCCGGATTACGCATACTATAACCTTGGACTTGATTATTCAGGGTATATAGTTTTAGCTACTTCGCTTGAAGACACAGATTTGCTCAATAGTCTGCTTTCATCATTTACAGATGAAACAGGCTTTAGAGTGTTGGTTATGCCTGTACCAAACTCGGCTGCGTTTGAACTTGGCAGAAACGGTGATGTTGATGTCATTTTTGCAAATGCACCGGCACTTGAATGGCAATTTGTCTACGGAGGTTATGCGCAAAGTCTATACGATGTTATGATTAACGATGTTGTCCTTGTTGGCCCTCGGGATGGCGGCATCGAGCATAACAATAATATTTCAGACTCGTTTTTCCAGATACTTTTCAGCAATAAGCCATTCATTTCTCGCGGCGATGGTTCAACCCTGCATTTAAAAGAACTTCAATTGTGGAGCGGCTTCTACTTCAACCAGTTCAACAATCCTTTTTATGTAGAGTCTTTTGCAAGCATGAGAGCAACACTGAGTCGTGCCGCAGAGGAAAACGCATTCACTCTCACCGACACAGCGACATGGCTTGCTTTTGCCGACAGAGGTGACCTCATCGTAGTGTGCGAAGATGACTTTCGCTTGATGAACCGATTCACTGTTATGGCAGTTTCTTCGTCTGATATGCTCGAAGAAGCAGAAGCATTTGTAACCTGGATTACCGGTAGCTCTGCTCAAGAAATTATCAGAAATCACGGTCTGGCTGAATACGGCGTATCACTATTTACTCCTTCCAATTAGATTAAAGTATTTTATTACCAATAGGCACTAAAAGTATTGACATATATCATAAAAAATTATAGAATGTCAAGGCGCAACATTATTAAGAATTAACAAAAATATGGGAGGTTATTATGGCTTGGGAAAAAGGAATTAACGTAAACAACATCAGCACAATTCTTTGCAAAAGCAATGTATTTCTAGGTGTCGGAGCCATCGAAAAAATGGACTTTATCGCTGAACAGCTCAAAGCAAAAGGCATAACAAGTATCATTGCGGTCACAGGAAAAGGCGCATACGCAAAAACAGGTGCTTGGGACGTAGTTACAAAAGCACTCGACAAACATGGCATCAAATACACACTCTACAACAAAGTACAGCCTAATCCTGAAACCCAGCAAGTCGATGAAGCAGTGCAAATAGCCAGAGATGCCGGAGCAAAAGCCGTTATCGCAATCGGCGGCGGCAGCCCGATAGATGCGGGAAAAAGTGTAGCTATCCTGCTTGAATATCCCGGAAAAACGTGCAGAGAGCTTTACGAAGGCGCATTTACAGCAGAAAAAGCAGTTCCGGTCGTAGCTATAAACCTCACACACGGCACAGGCACAGAAGCAAATCGTTTTGCGGTTGTAACAATCCCCGAAATGGAATACAAGCCGCCAATCGCCTATGATTGCATCTATCCGCTCTATTCCATCAACGACCCCGCGCTGATGACAGGGCTTCCGGCAGACCAAACAAGATACGTCAGCATTGATGCTGTAAACCACGTAGTAGAAGCAGCCACAACTGTCCTTAACAACCCCCTATCCTGCACTTTAGGCAAAGAAGTAATAAGGCTCGTTGTAAAATACCTGCCTGTAGCTATTGATAAACCCACAGACTTAGAAGCCCGCTACTTCCTCACATATGCAGCTATGATTGCAGGTTCAGCGTTTGACAACGGAATGCTCCACTTCACACATGCCCTTGAGCATCCGCTCAGCGGCATCAAGCCCGAAGTAACACACGGTCTCGGACTTGCCATCCTCCTTCCGGCCGTTGTAAAGAACGTATACCCGAAAGTTGGTCCGATACTCGCCGATGTCCTCAGCGACATGGTTCCCGGGCTCACAGGCGATGCAGGCGAAGCAGAAAAAGCCGCAGAAGGCATCCGCAAATGGCTCGCATCAGTCGGAGTACCCGAAAAACTCGGCGACCTCGGCTTTACAAAAGCAGACATCCCAAAACTCGTAAAACTCACATACGAGACACCAACTCTCGGAGCACTCCTGGGCTGCTCACCAATCGGTCACAGCGAAGAAGTCGTAGAAAAGATTTACACAGAGTCATTCTAGGCTCATCCCAAAATTAAACCACTGAGCCGGCGGGAGCAAACTCCCCCGGCTCATGTTATACAGGCGGCTCTTTGCTATGTTTCTTCCGTGCGCTTCAACCGGGAATTGAGCCAACGCCTAATCTATGGTACAATCACAAAAATCTCCCTTTACTTTACGCTTCATGCTGACCCCGCACAGCAACATCGTAGATGCGTTATGCAAGAGTGCCGAGGTTGATGGCGGAATCACACCAAAAGCACCCAGCAATAATAACGCACTGTTAAACGCAACGATATTGCGATAGTTACTATGAATACGTCTGAAAGTATCGCGCGACATATGCCTGAGAGTCAATAACCCGTTGAGGTTTTCTGAAAGTAGGGTTATGTCCGCAATCTCTTTGGCAATATCCGAGCCATCTTT
>WQTE01000091.1 GCA_009786445.1 Oscillospiraceae bacterium
GAGCTTTATGAGTGCTTCCGGCGAGCGGTTTTCCGCAAGTTCTTCGATGTCGCAAATATGTACTCCGATATCAGTCAGTACATGGAGCATTTTCATTGTGGTTATCTGTGCGGGTGAATAGAGTCTATACATATTTTGGCTGTTTTCCCCTCGCTTGCTGGGCTTAAAAATGCCTTTTCTGTCGTAGTGCCGGAGCGTTTCTGCGCTTGTGTCTGCTACAGATGCAAACTCATTTACTGTAAAAAAGTCCTTCTCAAAGTTTATGTTTTCCATTTGTTTGCCCCATCCTTTTCATATTTTTAAGTCAATATTGCGTTAACTAAAATAGCCAGTGCTATAAAAGCTCCGAATTGCTAAAGACGGCAGAGCAGCTCAATGAAATGGCAGGGTTTAATGGATTATTTTCATTGACAAAAAACAATGTTCTGATAAACTAATGATATGTGCAGAATGTACAATAAATTATGCACAATGCACAATGTACAATAGTCAAGTTATCAGCAACGCTCCCATATTTAGGAGGAAAACCATTGAAAATAGCCATATGCGACAACGACGTATCATTCACCAACCAACTGGAAAAGTATGTTAAAAAGAAGGGTGCGCAAATGCAGGAGACTGTTTTGCAAGTATCTGTTTATCATTCCGGCGAAGATTTCTTGCAAGACATAGAATGTGGGGAGTCGTTTAATATCGTTTTTATGGATATTGAAATGGAAACCATGAATGGAATAACAGCGGGTCATCAGTTCAGGAAAATCTCCGATAGCGATGAAGTCGTTATTGTCTACATATCAAGCCATGACTCTTTTTCAGACGAATTGCTTGAAGTTGGAAATGTGAGATTCGTCAAAAAGCCATATTCAGAGGAAAAGCTTGATATTGCGTTTGGGCGTGCTGTTGCTCAAGCTATAAAGTACATAGAAAAAGCTCCACAAAAATTTATCTACACAACTTATAAGGACAGTGCTTCAGTAAATACAGATAAAATTGTCTACTTGAAAAGCACTAAAAACACCATTAGCATATATGCATGGGATAGTAGCGAAAAAAGCATCCAATTCTTTGACAAATTTTATTCGACTGTACCCGAAGTTCTAAAAAAAATGCCACAGGAGAGTTTTTTCAGGTGTGAGCGGTCGCATATCGTCAACCTCTTATATGTGCAAAAAATATGGACTACAGCTTATGTTTTGTCGGATAAAAACAATACCGAAATACCAATTGGCAGAACCTATCGGTTAGATGCG
Organism: Oscillospiraceae bacterium; assembly: GCA_009786445.1. Taxonomy (GTDB): domain Bacteria; phylum Bacillota; class Clostridia; order Oscillospirales; family Oscillospiraceae; genus WRMH01. The sequence continues at coordinate 1,251 of WQTE01000091.1, forward strand.
AAAGAAGCGTTTTTCAGCTACAGGGGGCGGCGTAATGGGTGATATATCATACCAAATAGTTTTATATGCCAATGGCATAATCATGTCGGGTATGCTGTACTACGCCTTTACCTGCATTTTCAAACCTGCGGTAAGAGATGTCTGGATTATCTTGATTTTCCTTGCGTTTGCATTTGCTGCTGCACACATATTTTTACTGTTTGATAATGTATGGGTAACATTTATTTCTAACATAGCCGGATATGTAGCACTCTCGTTTCTGTTTAGCGGAAATAGAAGCACAAAAATCATTTTTTCAATCTTGCTGTATGTCACATTGGTGGTAGCAGAGCTGTTAGCAGTTGTGCTATTAAGCATACTCTTCTATATCCAATACGGCACAGGGGTTACGCTTGACGGTATTATGCCGGTTGCAAGAACTGTAACAACGATAATCCACTTGCCGTTTATCATGGCTTTGATTCAGATATTCCGGAGATATGTCAACAAGAAAGCAGTACAGGGAAACTTCAAGGTTCCGGTTCATTACACAATCATAGTTGCAGTTGTGTTATTTGGGGTTCTTATGTTGAGCGTTCTGTTCCTCCTTGCTACAATCAATGAAATACATGGTGTTTTTATAGAGCTGACTATTTCCCTGCTCTTATCGGCAGGTGTGATTATTGCGGTTATCTGGTTGTACAACACAATTTTGAATCACCTGGAGGAATTCTATAAAAATCGACAAAAAGATCAGATGCTTGAGCGTTGGGAAGTGCTTTATAACACTGCGACAAGCACTCAAAATGCAATGTCTACGCTGAAACATAATATGCGATATGACCTGTTATCTATTTCAAGTTGCTTGGAGGAAAATGATGTATCAAAAGCAAAAAAGTTAATAACAGACAGAATTGGTGGGGTTGAATCGGTATTTTCTACAGGTAATACATCCATTGACACCATGCTCAATTACTATCAGCAAAAAGCCCTTGAAACACTTGATATTAGTCTGGTTTTTAAGCATCTGATTCCACCGAATTTGCACATAGACACTAATTTGATTGCGTTAATATTAGGAAATGCCCTTGAAAACGCTGTTGAAGCCTGCTCTACAGTGCCGAAAGAGCAGAGGCATATTAAGGTAATTGCAGAGATAACCGCTCGGAGTGATTTGCTTATAACGATAATAAATCCATACTCAATTCCGCCTGTATCTGACGATGAGGGGAATCTTATAAGTATTAAAGAAGATAAGCAAAATCATGGACTTGGACTTTCAAGCATTAGGGATATTTTAGACGAAGATATAGGGCAAGTGCATCATAAGTACAAGGATGGAGAATTCCGGTTTATGTTAATTTACTATAAAGTGTTGCTCTAGTATATGCCGTTCTTCCTCTCTAAACGTCCGTTCTTCCTTAACAAGCTGTGAACCTATATAAAATATTAAACATCTGTGGTAATGTGAAACTCCATAGATGTTTAATTTTTGCGTCGATTTTTATTTTATGAAGGTTGGAATGTTGATGTGTTCTCATATACTCGGTAGTAAAATTGCCAAATTAAGAAAACGCAAGGGTTTGACACAAACGCAACTTGCAAACATATTGGTGCTGACAAGAAAAGCAATCTCAAAGTGGGAGACAGGAGCAGGAATGCCTGACATAGCGATACTTCCGCAACTCGCTGATGTTCTGGATGTAACTATTGATGAACTGCTAAGGGAGTCGATTCCATAATAAATGCTACTCTTCGTAGCCTTTGCTAAGTATATATCAAAACAAGTTCGATAAATACTGTTATGGAAGCAATGCGTTGATGTCGGCGTGTGGGTAAAATAGGGAAATGTATCAAAAATGAAAGGAATCGAGAAAAGTGGAGGGAATTTATGAAAACAAACTCAGTAAATAATCCAAATAATTCGCAACCGATTAACATTCCACTGAGAAATGGAGTGAGGGGGCGAAAGCTCGGACATTTCCAAAGACCGGAAAAGGAACAGCAACAAGACACATTCGAGCGTACACAGAATGTAGAGAAATACAGCAACTACAACAGCTCCGGCGCAACCAACAAGCCTGTTTCAGCACAGGCTACTGCAACGCAGACAACGACAACACAACAGACAGCGGTAAGCGGAGCATCTTCCACGCAGCCGACAGCAACGCAAGCAGCGGCGGCGGAAAACAACACACCCGACATCACTGCATTTCACTTTTGGGAAGATCCACGTCGGCAGGAAGTGCGTAACACAATGGTTGAGGTCTTTACCAACCGCGCTCAAGAAAGCCTAAGAACCTCCGATCCCGGACGACACGTTTGGCAAAGATATTTTGACCCAACTGCTCGGCATTTTGTGGGTCATGATCTAGACTCACTAGAAAGAAGGCAAGCATGGGAAGCTGAGTTGCGCGCAATGGACTTCATTCAAAGCGGTCGGACGGGATATATTGGCATCGAATATGACTTTGTGAACCCAATATTTGAAGGTCGTGGACTTGGTAGCGGTGACCCGAATGTACCGCGTATAGGCCCGCTATTTACTGACAGAGAAAGCGCAACATGGATGTTTCAAATAAGGAATAACATAACTCAGCAAATAAGGGATTTGTTTAGCAGCAACGGCGTACTTATACCAGAGAATACAAGACTTCGTTTCATAATCGATTTGGACTACAATCTACGAGTCGAAGGCACAGATGATGAGGATTTAATCAGACAGATTGAGGAATTATTAAACAGAAACGATAATTCAAGGCAATTATTCATGCACATAGCAAGCACTCGAACTTTTAACCCAACACAATCTCGTGATGATTCTTATTGGGCGTGGCAAGTTGGTGTAGCCATAAGGGACTATACAGGTCTAAGCCTGTGGAATGACTTGGAATTTGCGGATGGGCGATTTTTAACAGAGGATGGTACAAATATTTTAGATATACTGGCAGAAAAGGATATGAATCCGCATGTGATGGCATGGATAATTGATGAACTTGCATCTATAGCAGCAAGAGGCGGGCTTGGTGAGTCACCGGATTTTTCGCTCTCCATTGACTTTGAAAACGGCAACCTATTCTGTGTCGGGCAAGAAAACGGCTTCGGTCCCGGTCAGACAGGTTGGATAGACAATCTTCCGGGAACGGATGCGCCGGGGGCTAGGGATTATGCGTGAAGCGTGATAGATAGAATCAACAAACGGAAAAGGAGTAAAAAATGAACATCATAGGATTCACACGTACAAATTGGAACATTTTCGACCTTAAAGAAAAAGGGACTGATTTGTCATCGAAAATAAACTCTGCACCACAAAGAGTCACACCTGATGCAAGCAGGGCAATGACAAATAAGGCTGATATATCAGATTTTATGAGCCGTGGTGCGAGGGAAAGCAACAACAGGATTATAACCGCTCAAAGAGAAGAATTTTATACGAGAGCAACTTCGCTGCAAGGCTTTACGCCGGGCGAGTTTGGTAATCTTTCTGTAGAAGATGAAATAAGGCGGGCAACAGAAACTGGGTTTGCCGCAGTAATAGATGGTAAACTCACTCCGTCATTTAGTGTAGGGTGGACAACTGACCCAAACTCGGAACTGACAGCTACAACTAACTCACCGCTTGATTTTGCACAGAAAGTCGATAATCTTAGAAGCCTATTTGACCATTTGGGCGATAATGCGGTCAACTACAAAACGCAGTTTGAAAATGCTCTATATGGCATTATAGACGATTTATTTGCAAGGGGCGGTATGTTTATAAATGCGGACAGAGAGGGTGTTGCCGAAAGCATATTTGCCATGTTCAACGGAACTGAGGGTAAGTATTCGGCTGATGACCTTAAAACGATGGCGGTACTGGCATTTGAAGCGGTTGGCGGCGGAGTTACGGACAGCGAGGTTCAGCTTGGTATGCGGCTTGGTATGGACGCTATGAAAATACAAATGGCAAGGGATTCAGGCAGGCTCTCCGATGCGGCTTATGAAACAGTCCGAAATGCGTTTACGGCAAATGCAGATGACCTCATCAGGCAGATGAACGACTTTTTAGATGCAGCAAGAGTAGACAATACCATGCCGAGAAATGTTGCATACTCGCCTGCCCGTCCTGAACTGGTGAACAGAGCGATAGATGTGATGCTCGGAGTGCTTGAAAATGCCGACTTTAATCAAGGTTTGCGTGAAGCACTCAGCACACTCGAAAATATGCACAATGCACAGCGAGAAAATGGGCTTGAAAACGGCATGGCAGACCAACGCTTTAATATGCAGTTTATGACCGAAAGAGATAGGGTGTCAGTTGGTGGTAATATGCAGATGGGCAGTCAGTTTTTCGCAGAGTTTTTAGGTCGTAATGACTGGGCAGTGAACGGCAATCCATTTTCTGTGTCGGTATCTGCTTGATGCGAATAAAACATGAAAGGAATCAGAAAACATGAGTATAAACGGAGTAAATTACAGAGCAGCGCAGAACTTTTCACCTCTAACCGTGGAAAAACAACACTATTTCGTGAATTACAACAAAGAATAAACTTATTTGGAGGAAATCAAAATGCATAGCAAATAGTTTTTCTGATAATTACGATAAAGGATTAGTATTGTACAAATCAATCAAGGAGGATTTCAAAACATGAACATTAACGGAGCAACAAGAGCGAGCATACAGGCAGACATGATTAGAAATATGTCCAGAGAATCCCTTATGGAGATTGCACCCGCAGTTGAGCAGCTTTCGGAACTCGACCTGCTACAGCTTCCAGCCGACAGAACTAACACAGAAGCAGACAGGCTACTAGATCAAATAAGGCGGGTTTTGAGCAGATACGCACCAACAGGTGGTTCGCAAAGCACCCGAGGTGTTGCAGGTGCGTGGCCTCAATGGGTTACTGATGCACAACGAGCAAGCCGTCAAATGGTAGGTAACAGTGTTGCACCCGGTCAACCTACTGGTAATGGTGGTAGCTTTAACCTTGAAACGGGTGAGTTTCGGACTCTTGGCAGTGTAGAAGAACGAAGATTAGATAGATTACAAAGAATGAGGGAATCAGACCGAAGTATGGTAAATCAATTGAGAGATAGAATCAATTCTCTTGGAGGAACTGGCGGTATGCAAGCAAGTGGCAACAATGTTGATGAATCTGTTTGACTTATGAACCGTCCCAAACTTCAGCGATATGGGTATTAACTTTTCACCTATGTAATCAGTGATGATGTCACGTTTTATGAATTTGGGTATGCTGTTTGATTAACTAATGTAGGTGAATTAGCAGAACAAATTTAGTTGCCGAATGAGGCGGTTTACAGATGAGCATGGTTTATCAAAATACGTAGCAGAAACAAAAAAGCGTATCATGAGGGATAATCACCCTATGGCGCGCTTTTTTAGATATATGGTTAGTATGTGTGCCTGTGTTTTTTACAAAGGCGTTTTGCCCTGTCGGAATATGATTATTAACTTTCATGAGTCCACTTCCTTATTCTTTGCGGATGTTTCGCTCCAAGCATAATTAAGAAACATCGCATTTTTCGCACTTTCCAACTTAGCTAGGAACAATCCAAACAATCCGCGCAAGCAATGCAACCGGCTCGACGCCGATTGCACGGAACAACAAAAATCCCGGCTGGGATTTTTGTTGTTCCTGCTTGATAGGGAGACCCCTATAACCCCCAAGAATGAGCTTTTCGCTCATTCTTCTAAGCCTCGCTTTCAGCGAGTCTGCTGCGCCCTTGCGGGCTACTTTTCGTGAGAAACCTCACGTTTTAGTAACTGTGGGTTTTCTATAGTTTGTGTATCGGGATGTTCTCCGAGGATTCGGTCAGCGTTGCTTTTTGCCGTTGTAAGCTCTCTGCTTTTTTTCTTTAATTCGTGGTAGCCTGAATAGAGCTTTTTCTTCTCTGCGGCGAGTGTGGCGTATTCTTGTTTTAGCGAAATCATGGTAGGCAGCTTCTTTGTGTTCAGTGAATCAAAATACTTTTTGGAAGCTCTGTTCAAAATGATTTTTTCAGCATGTTCATCATAGTATTTCCGGCTCCATCCGCTTGCTTTATACCCTGCATACACATCACGGGTTTTGCCATATTGTGCGATATGTTTCTGGAGCTGGCTTATCTCTTTCTGACGTGATTCGACTTCCTTTATTTTCGCAGTAAGTGTAGAGAATTCACCTGATGCCGATGATGATTTTTTCTTTAGATCCTCATAGCTGTCTATGCCGTTTTCTTGCAAATAAATGAGAGTTTTTGCTGCTTGTTTTAGGTTGAAAATCTTCGCCCACTGTTCATAGCCTGCGCCTTTACCTTCGTGTATTTTAGCCTGTATGTCTATCAGCAGACTTACTCGGGATTTGACTATGCTCCCACTGCTGCCGCTGATAGTTTTCGTCATACCCAGCGTTGAGCGGATTGCTTCTTCTGTGTAGTTACCGTTAAGAGAGTTCAGACGTGCAGGCTTAGTCCAGCCCGGTGCTATTACACTTATATTTTGCCGCTTTGTATTGACAGTGAAACCATCAGTTTTTAGCCTGTTGATAAAGTCGTCAAATGTAGAACATTGTGGAAGCAGTTCGTCAATTTTTTGCTTAATTGCATCTTGGTGAGTGGGCTTCTTTGTGCCGTCAATCCATCCATTATACTTGCCCTTTGCCGATTTAGGATTCTCTATAACTGTCAATCCATATTCGGCACAGAGCAGGTCGGAAATCCGCCTGACTGCCCTGTTTGAAAAGAAGAAATTTCTCCATTTCCGTTGACAGTCCAGCGAGGTAGAATTAAAAATTATATGGTTGTGGAAATGTGCTTTATCAATATGTGTGCATACCACAAATGCGTGGTTTCCTTTTGTTAAGCTCTCTGCCAGCCTGTAGCCAATTTCATTAGCTTCTTCAGGTGTAATCTCGCCCGGTTTGAAAGATTGCCTCACATGGTAAGCAATCACATCACGTTGTCTTTGGTCACGCCCTGTAAGCTCATAGTATCTCTTTTTTGATTCAAGAAATATCTCATCCGCCTCTTTACTGTTACAGCAATAGGCTGAAATGAGCCTGCCGTTATCTGTTTTTTCAGGATTTTCTACGTAGTCGATTATATCGGATATAGCTGTAGATTTAGATTTAGTTTTTGAAATGTGAAGCGGTTTAATCCATGTTGTTGCCATAGGGTCTCAGAACGAAGTGAGACGGCGCAGAATCTCTATAGACTGCTCCCACAGCTTATCGTACTGTCTGCGCAAATCGTCAATGTCAGCAGCATAAATGTTGCCTGTTTCATTCACACGCCTCGCAATCTGATTTATATTATTTGTGGCGTTTGAAAGCAGGCGTGTCATATCGCTGACACTATCAAGCTCAACCCTAATAATCCTGCCTTCGAATACCATTTTAAGAATGAAAGAGCGCAGGCACTTTATGCCCGATTCCTCTCGTTTTCGGTCAACCAAATTACGTTCTTCCTCTGAAACCCTGAATGCAAGATTTACATTTCTGGGACGTACATATTCTTTTTTATCCACAGCATTACCTCCAAAACTGAGGGCAGCGTGTTAGTTTTTCGCTGCCCATTGCCGTTAATTCCTTATATCTTGTCTGATTGCCCTTATCATAGTGAGACTCTTACCTGCTTAGCGGAGGGGGCTACCCCACATCCAAATTCAGCCCTGCTTTTCTCTGCGTGCCGTTCCAGCGCTTCAAGCAAAGAATGTCTGCCTTTTGCGGCATTAGGTTTAGCTGAACTGCGTGCATTATTGCCCGACAAGCGTTCCTTATTTTTCACAACCCTGCCGACCGGTGAAATCATAACAATCTCATCCAAAATTTTTACAGTATCTTTCTCGGCAGGGATAAAATATCTTGTCTGATAACCTATCCGTTCGGTGAACACTCCTTTTTTAGCCAGAAGATTAGAGTGCAAATAATCCGCACCTATTATTTCGATGCGCTGTTCGTTGGAGACTTTCTTTTGTGTAATCCGCCAACCGTTATCGAGATAAACCGTATCGCCATTTTTAATCCGTTTTACTAAATCCGCAGTTTCAAGTATCTCCTGTTCCCTCGTAGCGCCCAATCTATCCAAAGTCACATCAATCACGTCGTCCGGTATGACCCTGTAAACTGAACAGCGAACGGGTCTTGCTGTAGTACATCCTCTACGAAATCAAATACTTCGCCATATTGATTTTGTGTGTAGTCGCATTGCCAGCCCCTGTCTTGGGTCAGGTGAAGAATCAACGGTTCTGTATTACCGTGTTCTACATCAGTCATTATCTTTTGCACTGCTGCATTAAAATCCATTGTGTCACCGGCCTTTCTCTTGTGGTTCATTTCCATCTATGGGCAGGGCATTGCGCTCCGTTTCAGTTTTTAACTGTTCTAGGCGGCTCAGTAGTGATTTTTTCTCATCTTCGGACTTTGCTTTGTCTTGATTGATGAAATCGTTCCCTTGTCGTTGCCGGGTGTATTCTTGCGGCATTTGATGCACCTTCTCTTTCTGTTGACTTAGTGTGAAAATCGCCCATAGTGTAAAATAAAAGTGGGGAAAAAATTGGGAAATGGGCGAAGCCCACTTCCCAAGCATACAAAAAATCAGTAAAATGTAATTGCTCAGAAAACATTG
>WQTE01000092.1 GCA_009786445.1 Oscillospiraceae bacterium
TCCCTGTGCAGCAGCCATAGATATGAAGTCACCGTTTTCCCAAATCCCGCCGGTGCGTGGATATAAACAATCCGCTTTTCAATATTTGACAAGTTATCCAGCAACTCCATAAGCGCTGCTCTCGGTGCATGAAATTCGGATATTTTATGCTCAGCATACTGATTCATAAACATTTCTCCAAAATGTTTGCATACTCGACTGTTTCACGCAAATAGAAGCTGCCATCGTATACCTTTAGTTTGAGTTCATGCAAAACTTTATCCTAAATATACTAGAAATCGCAGATAAATACAATATAAATTTTCTGAAAGTACCTACCTTGGGTACTTTTATTAAATTTTGCAGTTAAATATACTACTGTGTGGCGATAAATATGTATATGCTTAAAATGGACGTGTGGAGGCTACCTATGGAAAAAGAGAGTAAGTTATTTAGGAAGAGTGCGCTCGATAAAATATCCTCGCCGGAACAGCTCAATGAATACATGAAAGTTGCCGGGCCCGGGGTTTGGGCTATTTTGGCAGGACTTGCCGTTACTTTCGCCGCATTTTTCATTTGGGGATTTATGGGTTCCATTCCTGAAACGGCTGAGTTTGGCGGCACGGTAATTATACCGGGTGACTATCCCATGGCTATTTTTGCCTACCTCCCAATTGAAGAAATCCGGCAGTTTTCGGAAGGGAAACAAGCCCGCATCGTACTGGACTACACACCTACGGAGCAGTTCGGCTATATTCGCGGCACGGTTTATTATATCGGTGATACACCTGTTACCTTGGAGGGGCTTAAAGAATTTCACGGGGAGGACTTTCCGCTTCTGACTCTGCCTCCCGGCAATGTGATTGAAGTCATTATTGCACTAGACAATATTGATGGGCAACTCGTTTGGTCAAAACCCACAGGCATGGATATTGAAGTAATCGAAGGTTCTAGTGCACATGTAACGGTTATTGTCGCAGAGCGTAGACCGTATGAACTGATATTCCGATAGGGTAGAAATTGGTTGAGTCTTTTTATGCCTCTGAGGATTAGCGAAAGGAATATTCACTACTATGAAAAAGGTCACTAAAACACCTTTTATAATGCAGATGGAGACACTGGAATGCGGTGCGGCAGCATTGTGTATGGTGCTTGCCCACTATGGCAAATGGATTCCGCTGGAGCAAGTTCGTTCCGACTGCGGTGTGTCTCGTGACGGTTGCAATGCTCGCAATATCTACCGTGCCGCCGTTTCCTACGGACTAAAGCCAACGGCATACCGCATGGAGCCGGAAGAACTGCGAAACATTGAGTGCCCCGCAATCATACACTGGAACTTCAATCACTTTGTCGTGCTAAACGGCTTTAAAAAGAAGTGTGCCGTTATAAACGACCCGGGACGAGGTACTGTTGAGGTTTCGCTTGCTGAATTTGACCAAGCTTTTACCGGAATCGTTTTAGTTTTTGAAACCACTGAAAACTTTGTGCCCGAGGGTAAGCCTCGCAGCGTACTGCGTTTTGCAATGGCACGCATGAAAGGCACTCTTGCCGCTTTTGTATTTGTGTTTTTGATGGGAGCTTTCGCATCACTGGTAGATATACTAAACCCCGTATTCACGAGAATCTTCATGGACGATATTTTATCCGGTCAAAACAGGCAGTGGCTCATTCCTTTTATAATTGCCATGCTTGTCGCGCTTTTCATCAGGCTGGTTTTGTCGGTAATCAACTCTATATACAGGCTGCGCATGGAGGGGAAATTCGCCGTATCTGCAAATGCGGAATTTATGTGGCATGTTTTCAGGTTGCCTATGGATTTTTTCTCACAGCGTTACGTAGGCGACATCATGATACGCCAAGGTTCCAACGAAGGCATAGCCAGCATGATCATTTCACAACTCAGCCCGATACTTATCAACATGGGGCTTATGGTGTTTTACTTCATCATGCTGATTAACTATAATCCGATACTTACGGCAATCGGCATAGGCTCTGCTGTTTTCAATATGATATTTTCACAGTACATGGCAAAAAAAAGTGTCACATTTGCCCGTCTGTCTCAATCATCGGGCGGCAATCTGAATTCGGTCACCATGTCTAGCATAGACATGATAGAAACCATCAAAGCCTCCGGAGCGGAGAGCGGCATTTTCGAGCGTTATTCCGGATATCTGACCAGGCAGCATAACGCAAACATCGCAGGCGAGAGATTTTCACTAAAGTTCGGAATGATTCCCTCTGTTATCGGCCAAATACTCAACACTGCCGTTATGCTGGTTGGTGTAATGTTTATAATGGACGGATATATGACCATCGGCACAATAGCTGCATTTCAAGGTTTTCTCGGCTCATTTCTCGCTCCGATAAGCCAGCTTGCCGGGGTCATGCAGAGCTTCACCACCATGCGCACGAATATGGAGCGTATCGAGGATGTTATGAACTATAAACGCGAGCCTGACAGCACAGGCGAGGTCACGGGCAAACTGTCCGGTTCACTAAAGATCGACAACATCACATTTGGATACAATAAACTCTCAGAACCGCTGCTTAAAGATTTCTCTATGGAGCTGCACCCGGGCAAGCAAGTAGCAATTGTCGGCACGTCGGGCTCGGGCAAGTCTACACTGGCGAAGCTCATAACGGGGCTTTATCAGCCGTGGGAGGGAGAAATATTATTTGACGGGCACAAAAAAACACAGATAGACGAATATTCTTTCCGTAGCAGTGTATCTATGGTTGACCAAGAGATTACCCTCTTTGAAGACACCGTTTCGGAAAACCTTCGTATGTGGGATCCGTCTATAGAGGATTTTGTGGTCACCTTAGCGGCACGTGATGCGGATATTCACGAAACTATAGTATCGCGCCCCGGGGGGTATGCTCAGACCATTGCCGAAAACGGCAAGAATTTCTCGGGCGGGCAGCGGCAACGCCTTGAAATTGCGCGTGTGCTTGCGCAGGAACCCACCATCGCCATACTGGACGAGGCCACCAGCGCACTTGATGCAAAAACAGAAGAAACAGTTATGAACAATATCCGGAAAATCGGCTGTTCCTGTGTCGTAATAGCACATAGGCTCTCCACAGTGCGCGATTGCGATGAGATTATAGTCCTTGAAAAAGGCAATGTGGTTGAACGAGGTACGCACGAAGAGTTATATAGCCGGGGTGGAAAATACTCCGAGCTGATAGCTACGGAATAGGGGGTGGGGCAGTTTGAAAAAGCTCAACATATTCGATGAACAACTGGATACGAGAAAAACCGGCGATGAAATTATGTTTGAAAATGCATTTGACGATTTGCTTTCCATTTTAGATAAAAGGCATGCCGTAAATGCTTCGGACATTACCGATGCCATAGCAGAAATCCTCACTCATATGAAGCTGGCTCTGCCGGATATCACTGAGAAAACGGATAACATAGATGCGCGCATTGAATATATGATTTGCCCGTCGGGTGCCATGCGGCGTCGGGTGGAGCTTAAGGGTCAGTGGTGGAAAGACTCGGTTGACCCTTTTTTTGGCTGTACCACCGATGGCCGACCCATAGCACTCCTTCCTGCTAAAATGGGCGGCTACACTTTTCGTGATGAAGAAGGCAAAAAAGTTAAAGTAGATAAAAACACCGCCAAAGACATTGAAGAAGATGCTTTTTGTTTCTATAAACCCTTTGCACTAAAAAAACTCGGGCTTGTGGATTTGGTGATTTTCATGGTCAAAAATGTCCGTGTCATTGACCTTACGTATGTACTCATAATAACCCTTATTGTTTCTCTGCTCGGACTTGCGTCCCCTTATGTGCAGAGCCAGCTTTACGGCACGGTCATACCGTCCGGTATAAGGATGAATATTCTCGCCGTGGGTTTCTTATTGCTTGGAACATCCATTGGCGCAATGCTTTTCAGCCTAGCTAAAGGCCTTATTTTAACGAGATTTTCAACGCTCTTTATCCGTGTGCAAAATGCGGCAATGATGAGAGTGCTTTCCCTTCCTGTGTCATTTTTCAAAGACTATGGTGCAGGCGAAGTGGCGAGCCGAATGAGTGGCTTGACATCACTGTGCCAAACCATAACTAGCACTGTTATGTCTACGGGGCTCACCGCCGTCTTTTCCTTCATCTACCTTTTCCAAATGCATCTCTATGCACCGGAAATGGTTGTTCCGGGATTTTTAGTAATTTTCACAATGCTCGCCTTATCCATTTTTACAACACTGCTTAGCATGAAAATTTCCCGTAAACGTATGAAAGCCGGAGCAAAACTGTCTGCATTGCTGTATGCCCTGCTTTCCGGCATACAAAAAATAAAGCTTGCGGGCGCACAAAAACGCGCTTTCGCAAAGTGGGCAAAAAGCTATAGAGAAGTTGGGCAGCTCACTTATTCACCGCCTATGTTTATAAGGCTCCTTGTGCCTATCAACTTGCTGGTCACTACACTCGGCACCATTTTACTATATTTCGTGGCAGGTTATAATGAAGTAAGTGTCTCAAATTACCTTGCTTTTATGGCTGCTTACGGTTCTTTGAGCGGCGCAATCATGATGCTCGCGGGACTTACAAACACCTTAGCCGACATTAAAGTCAACCTTGAAATGGTAAAGCCTCTGATGGAATGTACGCCGGAAACTCCGGAGGGCAAGAGGTTACTCACTTCGCTCTCAGGGCATATGGAACTCAACAACATCTCGTTTCGGTATCGTAAGGACGGACCCTTGGTCCTTGACGACATAGACCTGAAAATCAGGCCGGGTGAATATCTCGCCATTGTCGGCAAAACAGGCTGCGGCAAATCGACACTTCTTCGCATTTTACTGGGTTTTGAAACGCCGGAAGCGGGTGATGTCTACTATGACGGTTACAGCCTCAGCAGTCTTGATTTAAGGTCATTGCGACAATGCATAGGCGTTACGCTGCAAGACGGCAAGCTGATGGCGGGTTCTATATTCGCCAACATTGTTCTGACAGCACCATGGAAAACGCTCGACGATGCTTGGGCAGCGGCAGAAATGGCAGGTATTGCACAGGATATCAGAGAGATGCCAATGGGTATGCACACCGTAATTTCAGAGGGAGCCGGCGGCGTGTCCGGCGGGCAGCGCCAGCGTATTCTTATCGCCCGTGCCCTCATATCGAAACCCAAGATTATTTTCTTTGACGAGGCCACCAGCGCACTTGACAATCTCACACAAAAGCATGTAACAGCAGCGCTGGAGTCGCTAAAAGCAACGCGGGTAGCCATAGCTCACAGACTTTCAACCATAAAGGGCTGTGACCGTGTAATAGTGCTTGACGGCGGAAAGATAATCGAAGAGGGCGGCTATGACGAGCTGATGGAGAAAAGAGGCGAATTCTATGAACTGGTTAAAAGACAGACCGTATAGGCTGCCCGGATGCGAGACCCGCAACCGAAAAAGGAAAGCTTCTGCTTTTTTCTAATGAATCCACCTTTTTTGCGTATAAGGATAAGCGTAACATATTTTAAAGTAAAATTTACTATGATGAAAAGGATGAAAGCTAATGAAAAGAGCCAAAACAAAACTTATTAAAATCTTTGCACTTGTACTTGTGCTGAATACCGTCTTTGTAGCGACGGTTGCCTGCGATCGAGACAGAGACATAATTTATGACATCTCTTTTAGATATATTATTGCAAATAACCCTGAATGGTTCTACGCTTTCGAGCGTATGGACGAGGACGATGATACATATGGCCTACCCATAGATGCATACTACAACGCTAAAATTCTTGCGGCATTGAGTGGGCTTGTACTTGCAAGACTCACCTATGAAGAAGACATCGCTGCATATGCATACGGCTACCATCAGCACCTTCGCACAAAGACTTCGGATGCAGATGTCAAATTTGTTTTTGGTTGGGATACAGATTTGTTTCTCTTCGTGTGGTCACCCGAACTGGGCGGAACATTCGATGTATCTGTCACCGGAACAGCGCACTATCTGGAAAGACTGCAAGAAATCATATATTCTTTCCAGTGATAGCGGAGCAGACATGAATCAACTGGAAATTCTGCGTTGCCTTGGGGCAGCAGAGGAAGATATGGATTCTCTTTTAAAATATGTGAAAAACGCATTCACATTCCCGCAAAAAGACTCAGCGCATGACCGACTGTCCGAAAATTGGCCTATGTATAAGGAAAAAATACAGAGTTCATGCAGAGTCCCTCCGCACTTTGAGATGTATGAATCAGCCGCAGGTGTGGTTCCAATAATATATCCGCAAAGCGTGGATGATTTTGAAGCAATCCTGCGCGAGACTGTGTACAAAAACAAGGTCATCACGGGACTTGAAAACATGGGTGCCTCTTTTGTGTCAAATAAGGCCGGAGACCTGCGGTTTATAGTTTTGTCGGATAAGCCCTACAGCGGAATCCCGGCATCAGAGATGGGGCTTTCAAATGAAAAATGGGCGGAGAAATCCATGGTCATCCGCAAGCACCACGAATGCGCCCACCTCCACACAAAGCGTTTTTTCGGCTTATCTCGCAATCACCTCCATGATGAACTGATAGCCGACTTTTGCGGATTTTACGCCGCCTTTGGCGAATTTAAGGCACGGTGGTTTGTGATGTCCTTTTGCTCACGGTTGTATGTCTATACCAGGCAATTGAGTGAGCCTGCGAAAGGCATAGTGGTAAAGATTGCGGAAAACGCAGCACAGTATGCAGAAAATTGGTCAAAAACCGGAAGTTTTGAAAAGTTAAACGAAACAGAACTGATTGAATCACTGGCAAAAAAAGATTTGCTTGAAATTATGAGTCTGCCGCAATAGGTGGCTCAAAAAAAGAAAGGAAAAAATTATGGACAATCTGAAATTATTTATCGAGAAAGCAAAAGGCGATGAAAAACTCATGGCAAAGCTCAATGAAATTGGCAAAGACAGTGTAACACCGGAAAAAATAGAGCAGCTTGCAGCGGAATACGGGATTACCGTCCCAAAAGACGAACTCGACAAACTCTGCTATAAGAAATGCGGAATCCTCACAGAAGGGGACCTTGAAGAGGTTGCGGGAGGCGATGCTGACGAGGACCATTTCGAGGATGTAGACATCTCAGGCTGGCCTACACAAAACCGCTTTGACCCCGCTGTATGCCCCGGTGTAGGGCAACTACGGTATGAGTGCAGAGGGTTTATGAACCTTGTATACTGCGACCATTACTCAAAAACCTATAGTCATACGCGTGTAGAAAAGTATAAGGGCAAAGGCGGAGGCGACAGGCGAACAAGTATATTTGACCACGTATGTTCAAAGGGCGGTTTTAATTATAAGGCCCCCTTAAATGGCTGATGGGTAATAAGCGTTGTGTCAACGCAGTAAACTATAGTATCTTTCGCAAGAAATAATATCTCATTAAGACCGAGGGCTTTTTCTTAAGGCTCTCGGTTTTTATATATTCCAATTTTTCTCTAATGAATCTGCTTTTTTTGTGTATAAGAATATGAGAGCAGAAAATACGGGCAAGAGGAGGACTCTGTGATATGGACGACAAGTACAATATAGATGAGATTTTATCAAATCTCCGCATACTTCCGGACGCAGAGGCAAAAAGACACGCATATGAACGTATGATGGCACAGTGCGTGAAAGCTCCGGTAACAGATTCCGAAACAAAGCTCAAACCTATCATATCGCTGCCGGAGGTAATCTCTGAGAGCAGAAATATGGTAAACGGCAAATCACAAAAACATGTGCATTTCGGCGAACACTCTCAGACATTTAAAAAAAATTATCAGGTCATAACAATGGGCGATGAGTTAAATATGGACGATTTAGAAAACGTAGCGGGCGGCACCGGCAACACTAACACCACAAATAACTCTGTTGGCTGTGACGAGTTGCAACTCGTCATAGCCGGCGGTTTGGACAATCTCGAGCGCGATGAAATAAACAATTATTACGACCCGCTCATATGTACTAAAAGCGCAGCAACCAGCCGATGCCGTGTCGGTGACGGGGAAGCACGCTGCGTGTACCTAACCATAAACCCCATCGAAGACGTCGATTCTCCCGGGGCATACCGCTACACATGCGCTAAAAGCTGTTTTAACTATATATCATATGTCAGACTGCACTAACTGAAAAGGAGAAAGAACATGACAAACGTACAAAAATTTTATGAGGCCCTCGGGAAAGACGAGAAATTACAAGAGAAATCAAAAAAGCTGAACAAAAAGCATGAAGAAAAGAAGCCGACAGAATATGAAGTGATTGCAGAGACAGTTGAATTTGCAAAAGCTGAAGGCTACAGTTTTACTGAAGCGGAGTTTAAGGAGTATATCAAAAACAAACAAGCTGAAATTACCAACGAAATAGATGAAGACGAGCTTGGGGCAGTTGCCGGAGGCTTTATAAGTGGTGTGACTGCTCCGGAGGATTTGACCGGAGGTTGTGCGTGTTCAATTTTAGGCGGTGGCGGCGGAACGCACAACGGAGGCGCAACATCGTGGGGCTGCGGATGTGCAGCCTACGGTCAAGGCGGAGACGCAAGAGATTGGCACGTTATATGTCTTTGCAAGGGCCTCGGTGGCGGAAGCAGCATCCTTTAGTGCTAAAGATTAACCTTCGTATACTAAAAAATTATAAGGAGAAAGAACATGACAAACGTACAAAAATTTTATGAGGCTCTTATAAGAGACGAAGCACTACGAAACAGAGTGCAAAAACTAAACGAAAAATACGGCGATAAAAAACCGTCTGAGAAAGAGATGCTTGCAGAATCGGTTCGATTTGCTGAGAGCGAAGGTTATAGTTTTACTGTAGCTGAGCTTGAGGAATATACAAAAGCAAAAAAAGCTGAACTGGGCGGGAAACTTGATGAAAGTGAACTCGAAGCAGTTGCCGGAGGCTCATTGCAATCGTGGCCGACCCCCATATCCGGCGGATGCGTTTGTGTTTTCGGCGGCGGCGGCGGCGGAAGGCATAGTGCAGCAGAGATTGCATGGGGCTGCGGTTGCCCCGGTTACGGTCAAGGCGGCGATGCAAGAGATTGGCACGCGATTTGTTTGTGTCTCGTTGCAGGCAGCGGTGCCCGTAAATAAATCTCTAGTCTGTTTCTCTCGCAAAAAAAATAGAATAGAAAAAAAGAAAGAACGTGACAAACGTACAAAAATTTTATGAAGCACTTTCAAAAATCGTTCACTTGGAGGAAATCTATGCATTATAGACTAAAAAACAATATCGCATTGCGTGGATGGCAAAAGCTGCCATACGCATTGACTGAACTTGATAGCGGCAATGTTATGTTTCTCGGTAAAGTGGAGTTTGATGCACTGTCAATGTGTGACGGTCAGACAGAAATCGGTCCTATTTCAACTTTGCCGATTTACATGGAAGTCATCGACAAGGCAAAGGAAATGGGTATTATTGAAGAGTGCCCGAAAATGCACCTAATGCCGTGGCAGAAGTATCATCAGTACCCTTCACGCTATATAGATACTGCACACTGGTCAATAACAGGCAGATGTAACTATAAATGCAGGCANTGCTACATGTCTGCTCCCGATGCGAAGTTCGGAGANCTATCGCGTGANCAGTGTTTCAGCATTATAGACCAGCTCCATGAGTGCGGCATTAAAAATGTCACACTGACAGGCGGTGAGGCACTGTACAGAGATGACTTTTGGGACTTGGCAGACCGCTTGATAGCCTACGGTATACAAATAAAATCTATTCACTCAAATGGTGAGCTGGTGACAAAGGAGCTTTTAGATGCTTTAGAAAGAAGGCGCATTATGCCGACCTTCAGCATAAGCTTTGATGGTGTTGGTCAACATGACTGGCTTCGAGGAATCGAAGGC
>WQTE01000093.1 GCA_009786445.1 Oscillospiraceae bacterium
TCTTCTTGCGGAATATCTGCAAGTATGAAAAAATCAATATCCGATTCTTCTTCATAATCTCTTCGGGCATACGAGCCGTACAATATGACTTTTTCTAATCGTTCTCCCAGTATTTTTTTCGCTGATGCCAACACTTCAAGGCACAAGGTGTTTATTGTGGTGTCTGATAAACAATTTCTATCCATTTTCAAATCCCTCCATTATTTCATCTATCCACTTATATAATCTTTTACCGCCAAGTTCAGATTAAAGTACCGTTCTTCCGGGGTTTTGCAAGCCGAAAGTAGTTTGAGGTGATTCGACCAGCTTAATTGTGTCAACAGTGTTGACACTTTTTCATCACCCTCATAAGTCTCGTAAAATTGCTCCATTCTATAAAGCCCGCGCTTGTTGAAACCTTTGATGTCAGGGTATTATTAGCTTTGACAATCTATTTCCATGTAACTTTCCTCGCAATATTCAGACCAATGAAACAATTATGCAACGGAATCACGAATAAATCAAGTGTACCTTTTGATATTTTGATAGTATTACCAAGAAAAACTGGTAAGGCAGAGAACTATTATCGCTTACTTTTATGTGCATAAACGAGGTTACGCCATTATTCGGCTTGCCGAGATTCATGCTGCTGTGATATGATGAAAACAAAAAAAGAAACTACCAAGGATTACTAAAGCCAACAATGATAAGAAAAATCACAATTTCCTTAATAATAACAGCGGTTCTTTGTATTGCACTCGTGGCCTGTGATTTTGATGACCGAAGCGGACAACAAGTACGAGTGACAGAGCCACGCTTCATGCTTGACACCTATGTTATACTCACAATCCACGGATACGTGGCGGAAAGCGTAATAGAAGAAGCCTTTGACCTGATAGCAGAACTCGAAAGCCTTATGAGCATAACCATAGAGGGCAGCGACATTTATCGCATAAATGGTTCAAATGGCAAGCCAACCATAGTTGACCCCCGAACCATAGAAGTCATAAGGAAATCTATCGAGTTTAGCGAAATATCAGATGGTTTATTCGATATAACTGCAGGACGGCTGACACGGCTGTGGAATTTCGGCGAAAACGAAGCTATCCCCAACGAAACAGCACTTATTGAAGCACAAAAAACGGTAGATTTCAGGCAAATCAGCATATTGGAAAACACTGTTACTCTATCAAATCCCGATGCTTGGATTGACCTTGGCGCAACAGCTAAAGGGTATATAGCAGACCAAGTTGCGAGTTTTCTGATAGACAACGGCATAACAAACGCACTCATTGACCTCGGTGGTGACATAAAACTTATAGGCAGCAGAGAAGATGGAAACCCTTGGCGTTTAGCTATAAGAAATCCTTTTGACCAAGAGTCAGAGCCTTTTGCCGCAGTAATCGAAGTATCGGATGCGGCAGTAATCAGCTCAGGAACATACGAGCGAAGCTTTGAAATTGACGGGATAAGATACCATCACATACTTGATCCAAACACTGCTATGTCTATTTTGACCGATGTGGTTAGCGCGACCGTAATCGCGGAGAGCGGTGTAATAGGCGAAGGGTTATCCACTCTGGCGATATTAAAAGGAAGCGAGGCAGGCACGGAAATACTGAAAACTCACCCGGGATTCATTGGAGCAATTCTTATTTTGGAAGATGGAGAAATTATCGAAATCGGAGATGTGGGGCGGGTAGCATGAAATCAAACAAATTTTGGATGATATTGTTCGGTGCACTCCTAGTCGTATCGGGAGTTGCAACATTTCTTATGATTGATATGCCACAGGCGGTATATGCTCAAATTTTTATTGATGGTGCATTAGTCGAGACTATTAATCTGTCTGCCGTTTCGGAAACAAAAGATATTGTTTCTCATGGCGAAGGCAGATATGTTAGGATAGTTGCAGAACCCGGGAGAATAGCAATCGTAGAAACAAATTGCTACCTTCAACTGTGCAAACGGCAAGGGTGGAGAAATAGCGGAGTCATTCCGATAGTCTGCCTTCCAAACAGGGTGGCAATACGATTTACAAGTGCTAATCTGCCGGACATAGATGGAGTAGTAGGATGACAATAAAATTAGTGTATTTGGCAGTGCTGACAGCGATAGCTGTAATTATATATGTAGTAGAGTCGTGGATACCAATACCAATTCCAATTCCCGGAGTGAAATTGGGACTGGCTAATGTCATAACACTATTCGCCCTGTTCTACACCCCTGCGGAAAAGCAACCGATTAAGCAAACAGCAAAAAAGAATCAACTTACCCCTACGCTCGGTGCAGATGCTTTCACAATTCTCCTCTTTCGGGTTCTTATCGGCTTAACACTGACGGGCAGGGCAACGGCGTTTTTGTTCAGTATGGCAGGTGGCATATTTGCATTAGTTGCAGTTTTTATAGCAAAACGTTTCGTTACACAAAAACAAATTTGGGTCTGCGGCGTGATTGGTGCTATATTTCACAACATAGGGCAGATTCTGATAGCTATGTTAGTTACAGGTACCCCATGGATAATTACATACCTCCCGATATTTATAATAGCTGGCATAATAACAGGTGCAATTACAGGAATGGCAGCCCAGTTGACGATTTTAAGAATAATGGAAAAGAAAAGTGTTGAAATTTGAAAATAAATACTGTAGAATTGAGAAACATAAAATAAAAAGGAGTTATCGGTATGAAGAGCAACAAATTAGTCTTTGCCGCAATAGCAGCAGTTGTTTTCGTCGCAGCCGCAGCAACAGCAATCTACGTGTTCCGTAACGAAATAGCAGATTTCTTCGTGGACATTAAAGCAAGAATTGACGAAAAACTACTTAATCGCAACGGCGAGTATGTAGATTAAACGAAAACAAAAGCACACACAAAAATGTAGCGTTATGGATTGATAGACACCATGGCGCTGCATTTTTACACCCCTAACCCTTGCTTTTTTCCAATCCATGTGCTAACATACAAAGCGCACACGCTTTCGTAGCTCAGTCGGCAGAGCACCCCCTTGGTAAGACTAATTTGAGCGTTTCATCCAGTGTCATCTAGTTTCAAGGAGTCCAAAAACCCTGTATTTATGCGGTTTTTGAAGATTGTATTTTTCAAGCAGTATCATCTAATTTCATCTAGTTTCGTTCTGGTGGGGGTCAAAATGGGGGTCAACTTTTTTAGGTAAAATTTCATACGCTTCCGTAGCTCAGTGGTAGTAGCACTCCCTTGGTAAGGGAGAGGGCGGCAGTTCAAGTCTGCTCGGAAGCTCCACAAAAAAGCTCGTAACCGCAATGGTTGACGGGCTTTTTTTGATGCAACAAAACAATACTGACTTGGAGGAATTTATGAACACTACAGAGTATGTACAATACGTTATTGAGGAAAGAAATACTGATGTTGTTTCAAGGGATTATTGCAAAACATCAGCAAGGGAAGTAGCACAGTTGCTGAGTGGAAGTTTTATCTATCCACTCTATGGTGCTGCTTGGGCAGTGTTTTACGACATGGAGACAATTACGCAACATTTGAAGGAGTTGCATGAAAACAGGAGTTATTTTGGAGTAGTCTACTTTATAACCTTACTCGCAGGTGCATTAGATGCCAACATACCTTTGCTTTTTACGCAGATGAGTTTGAACAGTCTCCACATTCACATTTTAGCAGATGCAATAATCGAGGATTGGGTAGAGTATCATGATATTAGCGAAGTAGTGGACATATAATAACCGCAAGCACTATATAACACGTTACTGGTAGGGTAAAACCTACACACTTAACTTGCAAAAGAGGTCGCTGTTCATTGAAAATAGCGGCTTTTTTTGTGTCCGAAAATGACCGAAAGGAGCGACACCACATGAGCGAACATACAAGAACCCTAGACCGCTTCAAGTATCATCTTGAAGATATTGAGTGCGATTTCTGTCTGCACTCAAAGCCAAAAAGGAAAGTACACAAAAAAAGATGCCGAGAAGAAGCCTGCCGATTTGAGGACATCAGGCAAGAAGCCATTGAAAACGGCAGAACCAAAAGAAAGCGAGGATTTTTCAGTATGCAAAACCACATTGTCCCGAGGGAGGTAGCGTGTCATGCACAATGATAAAACATCAGCCTGCCGTGTCATAAGTTGTGTAAATCAAAAGGGCGGGGTCGGTAAGTCGGTAACAAGTACAAACTTAGGTATCGGGCTTGCACGTATGGGGCAAAAGGTTCTTATAGCCGATTTGGACAGCCAAGCATCACAAACAATATCACTTGGTTGGAAAATGCCCGATGAGCTGCCTGTCACCATCACAGCACAATTATCTAAGGTAATTGAAAATAAGCCGCTCAATCCACTTGACGGAATTCTCAGCCATGCCGAGGGCGTTGACCTCATGCCGTCAAGCATTGAACTGTCATCACTCGAAATGCGTATGATGAACACAATGAGCCGGGAGTTTATCTTGCGGGAATATCTGAGCGTACTCAAACCGCACTACGATGCAATAGTGCTTGATTGCCCGCCTACATTAGGCTTAATGACGGTCAACGCCCTCACAGCTTCCGACAGCGTGATTATCCCCGTACAGCCCGAATATCTGTCCGTAGTCGGCATGACACAGCTTTTCGACACCATCGGGCAAGTTCAAAAACATATAAACCCCGAACTGCGGATTGAGGGAGTGTTAATCACCCTCGCCAATATGCGGACTAATCTTGCAAAAAATACACTATCAATTATCCAAGACGCATATGGTGGCGGTGTCCATATATTCCCGCACCCTATCCCCTACTCGACAAAAGTAAAAGAAGCAAGCGCAGCGGGCAAGAGCATATTTGAATACGACAAAAAGGGAAATGCGGCTTACGCTTACGGACAATTGGCAAAGGAGGTGTATCAAAATGGCAGACAAATCGGGGCAAACATTCGAGTTACCAAAAAGGTCGAACCAAGTCGCTAAGGTTTTTGCGACGATACAAGATTACGGCGATATTGACCGAGAGAAAGTCGTAGAAATTCCGCTTGCTGAAATAAGCGACTTTCCGAACCACCCATTTAAGGTGAAAATAGATGATGAAATGAAAAATATCTACTTTCGGCGAAACAATCACTGCAATAGAGCTTGCACCCGAAGGCACAGGCTATAGGGCTAAGACTAGGTTTGCCAAGTTTTATAATCTTCCCGAACTCATGTCTATGTTCCGCAGTGTAGCTGATATACAGACCGCAGATATGCTGATGCTCCCCGTGCCTGATGCAAACTTCCACACCGTTGTCAGCAAACCGAGCGTGTGGCAAAAAGAGATGATTGCAACCCTTGCGGAGCGGGCTGAAATGATACGAGACGGGAATGTTGACCCAACTGTTGACAATATGCTCAAGGTGACAAACGATGGGCGTAAACTGGCACTCGACCAGCGTATCATCAACCCCATGTTGCCCGACGACCCCGAAGGCAAAGTCTCAAGGTGCGTTGAAAATGTGTTCCGCATATGGGACGAACATAAGGAACAACGGCTTACACAGCTCGTATTTTCCGACCTCTCGACACCTAAAAGTGATGGTAGTTTTAGCGTATATAACGACATTAGAGACAAACTGATTGCCAGAGGTGTTCCTGAACATGAAGTAGCATTTATCCACAATGCTGATACAGAGACGAAGAAGAAAGAACTTTTTGCCAAAGTACGCAAAGGTCAGGTACGTGTACTGATTGGAAGCACACAGAAAATGGGTGCAGGCACAAACGTACAAGACAAACTCATAGCACTGCATGACCTAGATTGTCCTTGGCGACCAAGTGACTTGGCGCAAAGGCTTGGCAGGATAGTCAGGCAGGGCAACAAAAACCCCGTTGTCGAAATCTTCCGTTATGTGACCGAGGGTACTTTTGACAGCTATCTGTATCAACTTGTAGAAAACAAGCAGAAGTTTATCTCACAAATTATGACAAGTAAGCTGCCTGTGCGCTCTGCCGAGGATATAGACGAAACCGCACTCAGTTATGCGGAAATAAAGGCACTTGCCACAGGCAACCCGCTCATCATTGAAAAATGTCAGCTTGAAATGGATGTGGGTAAACTAAAAATACTCCATGCAAGCCACCTCTCACAGAAGTATTCTCTGGAGGATAAAGTCCTCAAAGAGTACCCACGGGAAATAACACGGCTAACGGAGCGTATCGAGGGCTACAAGGCTGATATTGCCACAGTGTTAGGAAACACACCGGAAAAAGGCACATTCCCGTCAATGATGATTGGCGGGAAATCTTTTACAGAGAAAGGTAAGGCAGGCATGGCAATACTCGAAGCCTGTAAGAATATGCAATCGCCCGACCCGATACCACTCGGTGAGTATAGAGGGTTTTCAATGACATTAGCCTATGACAGCTATGGTAAAACCTACAAGCTTGTACTACAAGGTCAGCTATCCCACGATGTTACTTTAGGAACAGATACTCACGGAAACATCACAAGGATTGACAATGCACTTGAAAGTACAGTCTCAAAGCGAGAAAACTGTGAAAAAGGTCTTTCTGATGTAAAGGTGCAGCTTGAAAATGCAAAGAGCGAGATGGACAGACCGTTCCCACAGGAACAGGAATATGCCGATAAATCGGCAAGACTGAAAGAGGTGGACATATTGCTCAACATGGACGAGAAAGACCACGAAATTATCGGGGCAGAACCTGATGAGGGCGATTTTCTGCCTGCCGAAAAGTCACGGTCAATTGAACGCTGACACTTGACTTTCAGTGCCTAATTTAATATAATGCAAATAGGAGAATGATATGAGTGAAATTAAAATCAGGGGCATTGTAACTCAGACACACGAGTTGAGCTACGATAAAATAATCAAGAATACTTTGGCACAAAGTGATGAGATGACCATCCGGTTCATAAACGGATTATTGGGTGAAAATATCTCGCTAGATGCAAAAGTTGAGTGGCTCGACAAGGAAAGCGTATCTGACAAGTATACAGCAATAGTTGCAGATTTTTATCCGAGAGTTGACGGCAGAATGTATACTATCGAAGTGGAGCAAGATGGTCACGGTGATATGGCAGTCCGTGTATTCAGATATGCAGTTGGCGGTGCAATGCTTCATGGAATGTCTTCCTCAAAAGCCGAGCTTAGCATTACATTTCCCCAACCATGCGTGGTTTTTCTGAGCAGTACGAAGAACACGCCCAGAGAAATTGTATGGAACATAGACTTTTTTGATGGGCAGAAAGTGACACTTAAAGTGCCGACACTGCATCTGTCAGATTTAACCATCAAAGAGGTTGCGGCACGAAACCTTCTACCCATTGGGCAGTTCTATCTTAGGATGTTCGACAAATTGACACAAGAGCAGGTAGACCATTTCAGGGATGCCACAGCGGAGCTTCTGGGGGAGATGAAAAACGCAGTTGACAACGGCACAATCCCCCGTCATGTCGGGGTACAGATGCAAGAAAATGTGAGAAAAATAGTAGATAATATAATCGCCAAGTCTGATAAGGAGGTAGGTGCAGTTATGACAACAACCATAGTGGATACCCTGCCGTGGGTTGATTACAAAGAGGTATTTGATAAACTTGAGGAACGTGGTAAAGCTGAAGGTATGCTTGAAGGTAAACGTGAAGGTGTGCTTGAGGGTAAACGTGAAGGTGTGCTTGAGGGCATGGAGAAGCGTGATTTTGAGATTTCATGCAAAGCATTTGAAAAAGTTGGTCGTGGTAAGTCACTTGCCACAGTCAAAAAGGAACTCAGCGATTTTGGTATCTCCAATGAAATAATCACGAAGGCATACGAGAGCGTAAAAGACAAACTGCCGAAAGTCCGCTCCGAAGATGCCAGATAGCAAAAAGGTCTGCCACAAAATAAAAGAGACAAGCCTTCCCCTAAATCCACTACTCACAGGCGTACACACAAATCAATGCCACGCACACGGCAGACATCGGATAGAGCTGTCCATTCAAAAAATACTGTCAACAACAGTGCAACTGGGAAAGCTGCACCACCACGGAATATGCAAGGCAATTATTCAAAAGGGCTTGGCATACGTCAAAAAAACATAACTCAAAAAGGAGCAAACACTGCAATTAAAGGGCGCAAGCCTGTGATTAAACCTGTCAAGACCGCAGGGAAGGCAAGCGGAAAGGTTGTAAAAACAGCACGGCACACCGCTCAGGCATCGCAAAAAGCGGCGGTTGCTACAGTTAAAGCGGCACGGGTGGCGGCACACGCTGCCCGTGCCTCTGCTAAAGCTGCGATTTTGGTTGCCAAAGTTACTGTCAAAGCCGTCATCGCCTTTGTTAAGGCAACAATTGCGGCGGTTAAGGGGCTGGTTGCACTCATTGCCGCAGGCGGATGGGTTGCCGTGGCGGTTATCGTTATCATATCACTGATAGCGGTAATAGTCGGCTCTGTGTTCGGCATCTTTTTCACGGGTGAGGAAAATTCGCACACAGGTGTATCCATCAACTCGGTCATAGCAGAGCTTAACGATGAGTTCAACCGTAAAATTGATGATATTATAGCATCTAACCCACATGATGAACTTGACAGGTCAGGCTCTAGGGCATTGTGGCGGCACGTTCTCGCCATATATGCCGTCAAAACTGCCGCAGACCCGCATAACCCGATGGACGTTGCCACGGTAGATGAAGTTAGGGCTAATCTCCTACGTGATGTGTTTTGGGATATGAACGTCATTGACTATCAAGTCTATGAGTACGAAATCGAGGTTGATGTGCTTGACAGGGACGGGATGCCCACTGGCAGGACACGCATAGAAATTATCACTGTGCTGCGTATAACTGTGAGTGCCATATCTGTCAGTGAAATATCTGCATTATACGGCTTCACGGCAGAACAGCAGCGTTGGCTTGAGGAACTTCTGCTCCCCGAATACAACATGCTTTGGAACGCCCTGCTTTTCGGCGTTTCCTTCATAGGCAACGGCACTCTGATTGAAATCGCCGAGTCGCAAATCGGAAACATTGGCGGTGAGATATACTGGCGTTGGTATGGCTTCGGTGAGCGTGTGCCGTGGTGCGCTATCTTTGTTACTTGGGTGGCACATCAGGCAGGGTACATTGAATCCGGTGCGCTCCCGCACTTTGCTTCCGTTGCCGTGGGTATACAGTGGTTCCGCAATAACGGGCTTTGGTTTGACAGCAGCTACATCCCCTCCCCCGGTGATTATATTTTCTTTGATTGGGAATCGGATGGTATATCCGACCATGTGGGCATAGTCGAGCGTGTTGAGGGTGATTATGTGCATACTATTGAGGGCAATTCAAGTGATTCTGTAAGGCGGCGCACTTACCGCTTGGATAGTGTTAGGATTGTTGGCTATGGTGTAATGCGGCACGGTTAGGGAAAGCGGAGGTCATACCGCTTTTTGTGCCTGTTTGCAACTTGCATAAGCACTGACTACGGCAAACAAAAACAGCAGACAGGCACATATACTAGCGAGCGAAAATATTTCCGTTCGCTAGTATAAAAATCACAACACTTGAAATTCGGCGGCAAATTGCCTATAATACAAATTATTCCGTAGCACCAATTTGTGATAACGGAGGACTATACATGAGCCAAAGC
>WQTE01000094.1 GCA_009786445.1 Oscillospiraceae bacterium
ACCGAGCGGATAACCAGTATGCTGTCGTGGGGCATTGCAGCTATGGTTGAGGCGGGTTTGGGAATCATGTTCAGCATTATCTATATGTTCATTTTGAGCCCAAGGCTTGCAGTGATACTAATTTTCATCATTCCTGTAGCTTGGTTTATAGCCTTTATTTTCCAAAGGAAGATCCTTGTCGTAAACCGGAAAGTCCGGGAAATTAACTCGCGGATTACGGGTGCGTACAACGAGGGAATCACAGGGTCAAAGACGTCAAAAACGCTTGTTATCGAAGATGTCAATGCGGCTGATTTTGCAACTTTATCGAATAATATGCAACGTCAATCTGTTCGCTCCTCGCGTCTCAACGCAATGATGCTTCCGATGATTGCCACTGTCGGGTCGATTGCTTTGGCATTTGTGCTCTACAACGGCGGTATTCTCGTAGGGCAGGACTTACTGGACTTTGGTATTCTGGCGGCGTTTGTGACCTACGCTGTTGCTACCATTGAGCCTGTTATCTGGGTTTCGGGTGTTATCACCGAGATGGTTTCCGCTCAAGTCGGAGTTGAGAGAGTCACAGGTTTACTCAATGAAAAAATCACAATCACCGATTCGCCCGAGGTTATCGAGAAGTACGGCGATACATTCAATCCCAAGCGCGAGAACTGGGAGCCTGTTTTGGGGCATATAACATTTGACGATGTTACGTTTATGTACCCTGACGGGGAAGAGAATGTTTTAGAGAACTTTACACTTGATGTCCCGAAAGGCACGACCGTTGCTATTGTCGGCGAGACGGGTGCGGGTAAGTCCACTATGGTCAATCTCGTGTGTCGTTTCTATGAGCCGACCGGCGGGCGTGTGCTCATTGACGGCAGTGATGCCCGTGAGCGAAGTCAGCTTTGGCTTCACTCTTCGCTGGGTTATGTGCTGCAAGACCCGCATTTGTTCTCGGGTTCTATTATGGAAAACATCCGCTACGGTAGGCTCGATGCAACAGATGAGGAAGTTATCGCAGCAGCGAAGATTGTCTCGGCAGACGTTGTAGCTGACCGTATGCCCGAAGGATACGATGCCGAGGTCGGCGAGGGCGGCGACAAACTATCTACAGGTGAGAAGCAACTTGTGTCATTTGCCCGTGCTGTTTTGGCTGACCCGCCGATTTTCGTACTCGACGAGGCGACGTCCAGCATTGACACGGAGACGGAACAACTTATCCAAAATGCAATTTCCCATATGCTTGAGGGACGTACTTCATTTATCATCGCACACAGGCTTTCAACTATATCAAAAGCAGATATTATACTGGTTGTTGAGGACGGAAAAATTGTCGAGCGCGGCACTCACGCAGAACTGCTGGAGTTTGGCGGACATTATAGTGAACTGTATCAGGCAATGCGCCTGGACGAAGCCGGGGCGTAAACTAAGCAACCCCGGCCCCTCAATAAATTTGTAAAAAACCCGATAATACGAGTAAGGACAATTTTATGCAAGGATGCAATTTAGCGAGGAGGCTAAAAATATGTCATACTCTCATCAAGTAGACAACGGTCTACACAAACAAACATCGAGCATCTACGGCATCGATGGACTTTACGCTGCCCAAAGGCAGACGGAAAAGTCAAATTGCATTAGTTTCTCGGAAGTTTATGAGCGTTATCAGAGCTCTGACATTGAGGCTGCGCTGGACAAGCTACGCGAAAGGTTCAGCAACGTTTCTTTCAGTGCAGTGAACACGCGAAAAGCAACCATGGAGAACGTCAACAGGAGAGATACCATATCGGTGCAAATCACGGAGAATTTACTCGCAAGAATGGCAAACGACCCGGACGAATTCAAAAGAGTTGCAGAGAAAATTGAATTCTGGCTCAGTGCTGCTGCCGAGTTTGCAGAAAAGATTGGTGGTATGCCTCACAGAATGGGTATGTCCATTAGCGAGTACGGCACGCTAATTTGGACTTCATCAAAGAACTTGTCGGGTGAAAAATCTGATGAAGATCTTGACCTGTGGAAAAGAGCGTGGGACAGGTTTATCGAAACTCTACTTGAATGGTTTAGAAACAGGGAAGAAAAGTGTGTATTTGAAGAACTGGATGATTACGAAGATGCAGTAGCATGAGTTAAGCGGCAAAAAATGAAAACGGGGCTGTTGCAAAACTCTCGCCCTTGTCATTCAAGGCACTTCGCCGTGCTCAGTGTAAACTCCGCAAAGAATCTTTTTGCTCGGAAAATGCCTTGCGAGAAAGATTCTTCGGTCGCTCCGCTCTCTCAGAATGACAAATTTAGTGTTTTGCAACAGCCCCGTTACTCACTTAGGTGTTACTCGCCCGTTGTTGTAGCATCGTGCATGGCATCTTGGACTGTGCCGCCACCTCTGCTCATGTTGTAGAGGTTGTTGCTGCGCATTTTTCCTACTACTTTTACCAGAACTTGCTGGTAGAATTTGACACCCAGTTCGGGGCGATTTTCTATAAGTTCATAAATATCGCGGCGATCGATGCCTATCAGTTCTGTAAACTGCAAGGCGCGGCAATTTAAGGTAAAAGGCTGATTTTTGATACAGCTTTCACCCAATATGTCGCCTTTGTTCAGACGGGCAATTTCTATTTCTCCGCCTGTGCTGTGTGTGCCGGCGAACAGCATTAGCTCACCTTTGAGGATGATGTACATTGTTTCGTTGAAATCACCACTTCTGAATAGCATCTCGTCTTCGTAGAATGTCTTAACATGGAATCTGTCTGCAAGTGCGTTCCAGCCTTCATCGCCGAGCTCGAAGTCGAATGCCTTGTGTAGAGCATCTACAATTTCTTCTTTTCCGAGCTGACGCACACTCTGCTCATTTCTGAGGATTGGATTATTTGTAAGGTTGTGTTCTTCCATGACCTTCCGCATTTCATAGCGTTTCTGCGCAATAATCGCACACATAACCTCCCACAGTTTTTGTGTGTTGCGATATCTGGAAAATGCATCAAAATCGGGCTTTGCATCTTTCTTGGCTATCATTATGTTGTTTAGCGATTCGAGTGCGCCTTCGGTGTCACCTTTCATCATATAATCCGTTGCGAGCATCATGTTTGAGCGGAATATTTTTTCGTCCAAATCTTCTCGTAAAAACTCGCCGGGGTACGGGTCAAAATCTTCGGGTGATACCATCACCATGTTGCCTTTTTTTACCTGAGAAGCAATCTTTTCACGCTCGTATACAAAACGGTAAATGTCTTCACGTATGCGCTTCCATTGGGGATGCTTTTTGGGAACCGGAAGATGTTTTATAGAAAGAGTGTTGTCGAGGAAAAATGAAAAGCCGTACATTCTGCTATTGATTAAGTAATCTATGTCCTCGCCTCTTGTTATTTCAGGGTCAAACGGGACGCTTTGGAACATATCGCGGTGAATTATCATTGCTCCGCCAAATGCAAAAGGTGTACGTTTTACTCTCGGTGCGCTGCCTATTATTTCGTCAAATGCTTTGGCTTTGAAACCGAACCTGTCCCAATAGGTCATCCAATGCTCCGTTTTTACGTCATCGTAGTATTGGTCATATTTGTTTGTGTAGTAGCCCGCCATTCCGTACACGACATCGCCGTATATGCGTTTTCCGAGAAATTCCACGGAGCGTTCAACCCAGTCGGCTTTTTCAAAAACTTCGTCATCGTCTATCAGTATTGCGGCATCTGCCGATAAAATGTCAGCACATAGCAGGCACATATTGCGGACATTTGCATAACCTGCCATGTTGAGCAGTGGCTCGACTTTTCGCTCATCGTCTTCCTTATACATGATTTCAGCTATTTTGGCGAGGTCAGAGATTGTGAAAATGTAAGTCTCCGCCTGTAGCTTCACGTTGCGCACCATTTCGACTACACGGCGCTCCGCCTCGTCCGCAACTTCCGGCGTTGTGGGGCATATGAGGAGCACCAGCTTGAAATCTTTAACAGACAATATTTTCATACTTTCGAGGGTGCGTTCAAGTGTTCCGTCTTCGTCAATCGGGGTTGGATGGTCGTAGACGGCATCGCCTTCTTTCCATTCTCTTTTCGCCCGTGACCAGTATGTTGGGATTAATACTACCTTTCGCATTATATGCCTCCTTAGTTTTTTGTAGATATATTAGCTGTAGAAATACTGCTTAGGAATTGTATATGCCAATCAGCGTGTTCATCAGGGAGCCTTGGGCGTAGTTCTCCAGTGCATATTTTGCGGCAGCTTTGCCTCTCTCGGATCTGTCAGCAGCGTGGATTTCTTTTCTTATAGCCGCTGCGAGACCTTCTGCATCTTCTACCTCTACAAGAGTGCCCACATCTTCGGTGATGATGTCTGTCAGCCCGCCTTGGTTTGTTGCAATGACAGGTGAGCCACAGGCGAGAGCTTCAATTGCGACCAACCCGAACGGCTCACGCCTTGACGGGACAATACTGACATCTGCTGTACTGTAAAGCTCCCGGAGCTGAGTGCTGTTTAGATGTCCTACGAAGTGCAGACTGTCGAGCTTTGCATCTGAGGCTTGTTTTTTCAGAGCAGTTTCAAGTTCGCCTGCACCGGCGATTATGCTGACTATTTCATTTGGATATTCACTCTCGTAGAGACGTAAAGCTTCTATGAGAATGTCTATGCCTTTGAAGTGAGCTAGTTTTCCGACAAAAAGAACAAGCTTTTTCTTCAGCTTAATGTTAAACATTTCTTCGATTTTACTGTTTGTGGTCGGGTCGGGATAGAATCTCTCCGTGTCATAGCCGTTTTGCATAAAAACAGCCTTATCTGCACTGTGGGGGAATAATTCGCGCACCAGCTCGTCATTGTCATTAGAAATTGTGATTATTTTTTTTGCGCCCTGCGCTGTTTCATCTGCATATTTTCTGAAATTTTCGCCTTTTTTGTATCCCATAAGGTCCGTGCCATGTGCTGTCACGATGTAAGGAATTCCTGTCTTTATCGCAAGCCAGCTCAGCAGCCATATGTGCTGACCGTGGATTATGTCGGGTTTGAAGCTTTCGACTGTTTCGGCTACTACTTTTTCAAATGCAGTGAGGTAGAGATTTGTTTCATCGTCCGTCATGTCGTAAAATGTTTTGGTGCTGCGTGGATGCGTGGTGAAGCACGGGAAGTTGAACGGCAACATTCCCTCAATGTTTTCCTCATATTTGAAGTATACGGGAATAAGCTTTACATCGGGTACTTTAGCGTATGCGGCAGTGTTTTCGGGAAGTATGACTGCGACTTCGTGACCTTTTTTGGTCAGGTGTACTGCTATGTTCCTTGTGTATGTTCCGCTACCTGAGCCTTCCAGCGGGAAATGGTTTATCATTAGAACTTTCATGGATGCACATCCTTTCAATTTCAGTTATACATCTTGCCTGTGAATGTTTGCCAGGCTTCTCTGGTTTGGTTAAACTCGGAAATGTAGCGGTTTACGTTATTCCAGCTTTCGTCAAAGTTTCCGAGGACGGTCTTAAACTTATCGTTTGAAGTGTATTTTGAAAGAGAGTCTAAACCTTTTGCGAGGTGTTCACGTTGGCTTTCTCTGGTTTGAGACAGGTCTTTACCCAGAATATGGTTGTAAAATGGGTTGCGCCCGACCCAACCGGTCAGAGCGTAGTAAAATCGCATCTGCGTGCCGGGGTCGTCTTGCAAATTTGGCTCTTCAGGATAATTTTTATAGGTGTCGTGCAGTGGGTGGATGCCTATGTCTGTGCAGACAAAACTGCTTTTTTCAATCTCAAAGCCAAGCACTGTGTCTTCTCCGCGACCCAGAAACATTTCATCGTTATATGTGTATGCCGTTGAAAAAAATGGTGGCAATCTTAAAAATGAGGGAAGCTTAATAGCCATGTTTCCACCGAGGATTTTTCGCGACGGGTTAACTTCTATCTCGTCGGGTTGATATACGAGGCACCTGTGCTTAGGGCTTGTTTGCCAGTAGCTCCGCATTGATTCTTTTTGCACGCCAAAGAGCAGGTCGTCCATATGGTCAAATACAGCCGGGGGCAAGATGTTGTAGCCGCTGTACTCTCCTGTTGTGGCATCGCTGCCTCTGCCTAATTGATCTAGGTGCGCTCCGTAGAAGTCTACTTCCTCAAGTTTTGAGCCGCTTAGTGTTTTCTTCAAGACTGCCGCGCTCACATCAGAGTCAGTAAAAAATAGGATGTCTATCTCGCGCAATATGGCTTCTATCACAACTACAGTTCGGTTGAAGCCATACGGGACTAAGCCGCTTTCCGAAACAATGGGACAGTTGAGAAGTGTGTCTCTCACTTTTTCGGGAATACCGTGCTGGGTCATTTGCTCTCTGCTGAAGGCGGGGTTGCTTATGTCTATGGTGTGCAGCGGCACTTTTTTGCGTATGCTTTGCTCCACAACAGGGTCGTTTTTCAAAGCGTGTGCGAGTATCACGCAGTCGAGCTTGTGTCCATATTTTTCCGCATTTTCAATAAAGCTCATGATTTCCACTTCTGAGCTCAGGTTTCTGACTATCATGCCTAATGCAACTTTCACAAGCCTCACCTCTCCTTTGTAACAGGGCATCAAAAACCACTTATTTCTATCTATTTTAGCATATGACTGAGGAAAAGTGAAGAGTGTTCTTTTTCTGACGTAAAAGAGTTGACAGATAACATGGTTATGTTGTAATATGACGTATCTGAAGTTCGATGTTGTTAAATATAGGGGTATAGCTCAGTTGGTAGAGCGGCGGTCTCCAAAACCGTAGGCCGAGGGTTCAAATCCTTCTGCCCCTGCCACATCTCCTGAAAGTCTTGCAATCGCAACGACTTCAGCACACTGAGAGTCGCGTTTGCACGATTCTTACACGATTTCACAAAACTATACAAAGGCTTGACTTGCAGAGGAAATCGTCCACTTACACGAAGTGGGCTGTTTCTTTTTTTTGAGCGTTGTAAAATCAACGGCATTATGGTAAAATCAGAACTACCCACAATGAAATGGTCTGTTATAAAATTGGAGGTTGGTGCATGAAAAAACTGAAGCTATATCTTGACACGTCTGTTATAAGCCATCTGCATCAGCCTGATGCGCTTGAAAAGCAAGAGGACACTCGTAAACTATGGGAATTAATAAAAGCCAATATATACACCAACAATATTAGTATCGGGAGGTGCAGACGATGATTCATAACAATCCAAAACCGGAAATAAGTTCGGCATTTACCATTGAGGATATACATATAGATAAGGGCGTGGAATTATGAGCGGCTGAAAGATGCAACTGCGGAGGAACGTAGCGCAGACCTAGAACAGCACGCCTCAAAAACTCGCCGTGCCATCGAAGAACGATGCCAAGCGAGATTAGCAATATTACAAGCATAATTTATAATCGTAATGTTGTAATTCTCGAAATGTGTAATGCTTACCAGACAACTCTCTTTGCACACATTATTCCGAAGCAAGCACCATTTTATAAATATCTTCAATGTAGGGGAATGAATTCTCAAACCCTGCGTTTTTGATAGAGTTAAGCGCTTTTTTCCAGTCGCCCCCATGTTGGTATTCGTACAAGATATGATAAGCGTGTGTCACATATTCCGCTCCCATGTCCCTGCCATCGCTGTAGAAAGGCATTTTTTCTGTGACAGAATCATCACACCACTTCCTGAATGTTTCATTTTCATCATACCACTTATCTGCAATAGAATTAGCAAAGCTATGATTAAATTCATGAATCAATACCGTGGCTTGGGAAAAGCGAACCAATGCAAAGATCTTTTTGCCGTTTACTGTTGTAGCGTAGTTGGCAGCGGTATTCGAAGGTGAAAGCACACAACGTAAATTTGATGTATCAACATACTTGCCAAACCATTCTAGGTCAACAGTGTGATAATACTCATCATAAAACTTCTGCGAAAGTTCTTCGAAGTAAGGAATATGATTTGTATACAATTGTGATGCCCAGTTCACAAAACAAGCAAAAGTAATAGAAATTTTACGGACAGTTTTCTTAAAAACATCGCAAAAAAATGGTGCAAAAGTCAGGCAAGCAGGATTAAAGCCTAAAGCTGATGAGATATTAGCTTGGAACGACTTTACACCGCATTAACTGCCATCGGTTATATCAACTGCTTTTCGTTTACGATGAGCTTAAACTCCAAGTTCAGCCGCTCGGCGGCTTTGCGGCACATAATCATGCGGTGTAGAAAAATCTCAAAATAATCCATGACAGACCCATACTTGGTATCAACGCTCAGTTTGAGCTTGATTAAAGTCTGGTCTTCATTGATTTTTAGGGTAGATTTCTTAACCGAATAGTTGACCCTGTCGTGAATGTCAAAATTTGAAATTTCGGGATTTCTGACACGAGTGCGGCGAACATCAGACTTATCGGCTAAAATCAAAGCGGCGCAAACAGGATTCACGGGGAAACCTGTGCCTTCGTCATGGTTGCCTATTGCGGTTGTTATCGTAGCAATGTCGGCTGCTTCAAAACCCAGAGGCCCGAGGAGGCTAAACGCCATAGCAGCACCAGAAAGAGCGTGATTAGCGCGGTTTACGAGGTTTCCTATATCGTGTAGATACCCCGCAATCTGAGCAAGCTCCACATCGCGCTCGGCATAACCGAGCGTTCTGAGAACGTAGCCCGCATCTTCGGCAGTTCTTGTCACGTGAGCAAAGCTGTGCTCGGTGAAACCGAGTGCGCACAAGGACTCATCAGCCCTCGTGATGTACGTTTTGACGGCTTCGTTGTTTTTAACGATTTCAAAGGTTGACATATATTTATAATCTCCAATCTTTACTGTTTAAAATTCAATGCCTTTTCGCGCCATAATGCCTTTGTCGTAGGGGTGTTTTTGCTTTTTCATGTGTGTAATATAATCGGCATGTGCTAAGAGTTCTTCGGAAGGGTTATGCCCTGTAAGGATTATTTCCAAGCTGTCGGGTTTTTGTGAAATCAGGTTTTCCAGCAGCTTAGGAGTCAGCATTTTAAGGTTTAGTGCATCAATTACTTCGTCCAAGACAAGAACGTCGCAGGCTTTATTTACAGCGGCTTCCGTTGCTTTTTTTAGACAATCGTCGCATGATTTTTTTGTTTCGGCTTTCTCCGCTTCACTCATTTGTGAAATGAACTTACCGCCTGACGGTATTCCTTGCAGGAGAGTTATGTTTGAAATATCTTTGAGCGCATTATGCTCTCCGCATGGTCTGCCCTTAAGAAATTGGGCAAATATGACATTTTTGCCCACCCCTGCTGCTCGAAATGCAAGCCCGAGTGCGGCAGTTGTTTTGCCTTTGCCATCGCCATAATAGATGTGAATTAAGCCTTTTTCGGACATATTCCGGGCACCTTTCGTTTGTTTGATACATTGTAACATATTTTAAATGCAAAGAAAAGTGTTGCATTGCGCGATGGACTGTGTTACAATTTCTGAGCGCAAAAATGGTGATAAGTTTAGATGGTGGGTATAGCTCAGTTGGTTAGAGCACTGGATTGTGGTTCCAGGGGTCGTGGGTTCGAATCCCATTATCCACCCCATTTAGTGGGCTGTCG
>WQTE01000095.1 GCA_009786445.1 Oscillospiraceae bacterium
CTTTTATGGTGGTTTTTCATCACAAAACGCAACAAAATGTAGAAAACCATACCACTCGGCTGTCAAAATTAAAACCTAAATGGCTATTTTTCTACATTTTGTGTGTAGTATTTTCTTACAAAAATTATGTAAATCTTTTGTGAACGAGCAAAGAAGAACGCAGGATGTTGATGTGCGGAAACGGTTGGTTTTTCAGTTGTTAAGGCAGTAATAACAAAAAAATACAAAAAAATACAAAATTATTTCAAAAAAACTATTGACATATCGTTTGAGTTATGAAATAATTGTGACCCTGATGGTTTACATAATGTGCCAAGTGTGTGTGTTATGTAAAGCAACTAAGCCTAACAAAAGAGTAATACAAAGCGATATAACTACTAGTAAAACAACGCTATATAACAATGGAGGGTAATTAAATGACAGAAAAAAGACGACTAACAACCGGACATATCAAAAAAGGGCTCAAGAAAACAATGATGCTACTATTAGCACTAACGTTTGTGCTGAGCACGATGTCGATGATGGTGCCTGTGGCATCGGCTAGTTTTACTCGCACTATAACTAACCATAATGGTGGTGGTTCTGGCGGTAATTTCGGAAGCTGGCAAGCCGGTTACCAAGTTATGGCTTGGGGTGCTCATACAGCTCCGACGACTCCTACAGGTGTAAGACCGATTAGGGTGCAAGTCACAAATAACGTTAACACTCCTCAAACAGCTAATATCAGTATCTCAGGCGCTGATGCAGGTGCGTTTGAGCTGAACACAAGAACGCTCACAAACATACCGGCGAATGGTGGGTCACTATTCTTTGAAGTTAGACCACTTGAAGGACTTGCGACCAGAGCTAATGATTATATTGCGCAATTGAATATTTCAATCTCCGGCGAACCGATTCAAACTATTGCACTCTCTATCACTGTTACTCAGGGCTTTGTGCTCGACGGAGATATAGTGATTCCATTTGGAGCCTTCAGAGGAGGCGAGGTAAATGTTGCTCCGGCAGGTCAACCGGCGGTTTGGCAATTGCCTGCTACTCTGATTGAGGATATAACAGTGCTGGATGCTCCTGCAGGTAATCCACAGGATGTAGACGGTACGTTCAGATGGGCTACAGCTCCGACGACACCCCTTGGACAAGGTCATCATTCGCGAGAAGTCATATTCACACCGACTAATTTAGCCGCTAACAGTATAATCAGATGGGTTGTTTCGGTTATTGTGGTTCCGGCACCTATTAACAGCATCGTGGCGCCGACACCAAGTCCGATAAGACTGGGGCAGACACTCGGGCAATCTGTATTGTCCGGTGGAACGCAAGGCGGCACATGGACTTGGGATAACGGTCTTGGTGTTGATTACAGCCAGCATAGACCAAATAGGCTCTGGCCTGCTCCCGGAGGAACTTTCCACATGAGGTTCACACCCCATGACCCAGCAAACTTCGTTGGACATCCGACGTCCCATGTTGTTACGCAGAATCTGGTCGTTAATCGTGCACTTGTTAACTTAAGAGCAACTAATATAACTGTTTATGTAGGCGATAGAGTGCCCACACTTGCAAATATACAGACACGATTCACTCACGACCCCTTACTTCCGGGCGACTCCTTTACGCAAAGACCGACTTTGGCACTGGCAGCAGGAGCTCCACAGCCAAATGCGATTGCAAATACAGTGGGTACTTGGACTATTACACTAACAGGCGGTGCAATAACGAACCCCGGTAATTATGAAATAGTCAGACATAACGCTACCCTTCGAGTAGTTGCACGCCCTGCACCGCCACCTCCTGCGGGTCAAGGTGCTTGGGTTCAGGTGGGTACTGATTGGTACTTCCGTAATGCTGCAGGTCAAAACTTAACAGGCTGGCATCTGGTTGACGGATCATGGTTCTTTATGCACACAGAAGCTACACGCGGTACATTGCCGCTGGGAGTAATGGCAAGGGGCTGGTTAAATGATGCTGGAACATGGTACTACCTGCGCTCAAACGGTGCAATGGCAAGAGGCTGGGTACAGACTGGCGGTGTGTGGTACTACCTCGGAGAGGGTGGTGCAATGGTTACTAACGGCTGGGCATTATCCGGAGGAAGCTGGTACTACTTGGGTGGCAATGGCGCAATGGTTGCTAACCAATGGGTAAGCTGGAACGGTAACTATTACTGGTTACGCGCAGACGGCAGAATGGTAACAGGTGTTCACACCATAGCCGGAGTACGCCAAAGATTTGCCGCAGACGGACGTTGGCTTGGCAGAGCATAAAACAGCACACTACGAACAATAATCCAAATATTAACCGGGAGCTTCAACAATGAGGCTCCCGGTAATTTTGTATATCTGTGGAAAAGAAGTGCAATTAATATTGAGATTGTTTCCGTGATGTGGTAAGATGACTACAATCACTAATGTTGCAGGAGAGATTGAGACATGGCGGATAAAAAAGAAGTCTTAAATACTGTTAAACAGTATGCTGATGCAGTAACCAAACAGCTTTCGCCGACAGCTATCGTTTTATTTGGTTCACATGTAGGTGGCGAACCAAAAGATGAAAGTGACATAGATGTTGCGGTTATTTTTGATGGCTTTTCCGGAGATTGGCTGAAAACATCTTCTGACTTATGGCGTTTACGCCGTAGCATAAGTTATAAGATTGAACCTCATTTACTGGATGCGAAAGCCGATGTTAGCGGTTTTGTAAAGCATGTCATAAACACAGGACAAATCGTATATCAAATGCAAAAATAATTTGCTAAAATCGTATTAAGAATAGAGTAGGAAGCCCGAAATTTGTAGAGTATTAGGAGAACTTACATGAAATTTTCACTGCCAACCTTTAAACACCCCGATTTTTCGATGGATAACCTTAAAAATGCGCCGGAGTGCAAATTTTTGTCTGCACCGGCAGATTTTGTGGCACCGGAGTATTATCATGCCACTACTATTTTCCCTGAATACTTCAAGCATGGGGGCGAGTGGCTGCTTGCTAAAGAAAGCCGTATGGACAGCGTAGCGGTGCTTGAAAACGGTAAAATTCAAGTGCGTGAGTTTAGAAACATCAAAAAGGGAGACCTGGTAGCCACGGGCCGCACGGAAGACGGCAGCGAAGGGATATATGTACACCCCGATTGCTTTTCAGAAGCCGCAGAAGAAGAGGATTCCCCGCAAGAGAGCTTCGTATTCCGACAGGGACGTAGCCGCGAAACAGCTTTTTCAATAGACTACGACTACCTGTATG
The DNA here is from genome assembly GCA_009786445.1 of Oscillospiraceae bacterium. GTDB lineage: Bacteria > Bacillota > Clostridia > Oscillospirales > Oscillospiraceae > WRMH01. The sequence goes on from WQTE01000095.1 coordinate 3,238, forward strand.
AACTGCTCAAGCACGAGCGGGACAACGGCTACATAGTCTGGGTCATGGGTCCGGCTTGCTCATTTGATGCAGATTCGCGCAATGCATTTAGCATGCTCATCGAAAAAGGCTATGTACATGCGCTGCTCGCAGGAAACGCACTTGCCACACACGACCTTGAAGGCGCATACAAAAACACAGGGCTGGGGCAAGATATTTATACACAAGAGTCTATCCCCAACGGGCACTACCACCACATAGACACGATTAACAGAGCGAGACTCCACGGCTCAATCGAAAAATTCATTGAAGCGGAGAATCTGGATAACGGCATCATATATACCTGCGTAAAAAATAAAATCCCCATGGTGCTTGTTGGCTCAATACGTGACGACGGACCGTTGCCGGGTGTTATTGAAGATGCCTATGAGGGGCAAGAGGCGATGAGAGCGGAGCTTAAAAAAGCTACTACCGTCATAGCTATGGCAAGCGTACTGCACACAATAGCGGCGGGCAACATATCTCCTATGTACCGCTTCACAGACGAGGACACAGTACGCCCTGTGTATTTCTACACGGTAGACATTTCAGAATTTGCAGCAAATAAGCTCGCCGACCGCGGTAGCCTCTCGGCAAAGAGCATAATAACAAACGCTCAGGATTTCATGTCACATCTAGGTAAAGTTTTGGGAGATTAGGCATATAAGAATTTAACAGAGTATGGGCGGTTTGTTTCGTTTTTTGCGAGAACAGTGGCGCAATGCTCTCTGGCTCGCAAAAAACGAAACAAATTGCCCATACTCTGTCTGTGGGATTGGCTTTGGTGGATGGCTTTTGGCTAGGTTTTGCAGAATGTTCATGACAACTTCATAATTTGGTGATAAAATGCTCAAAAAAATGAAGGGTAATGATAATGCTACGTCTCAAGAACATAAAAAAGTCATACACAACCGCCGGATTTACGCAAAATGCACTGGATGGCGTATCTCTTGCATTCAGAGACAACGAATTTGCAGCAATACTCGGCCCGTCAGGCTCAGGAAAAACCACAATGCTCAATATCGTCGGCGGACTTGACCGCTACGATGAGGGCGACCTCGAAATCGACGGCATATCTACCGGCAACTACAAAGCATCTGACTGGGACACATATAGGAACAACCGCATCGGTTTTGTGTTTCAAAGCTATAACCTAATCCCGCACCAAACAGTGCTCGCCAATGTAGAACTTGCCCTGACACTCAGCGGAGTCTCTAAAAACGAGCGTAGAAAACGCGCAAGAATTGCACTCGATGAAGTCGGACTTAAAGACCATATGCGCAAAAAACCGGGTCAACTCAGCGGTGGGCAAATGCAGCGTGTGGCGATAGCCCGTGCGCTTATAAACGACCCTGAGATTTTACTTGCAGACGAGCCGACAGGTGCACTCGACTCAACAACCAGCCTACAAGTCATGGAACTGCTTACAAAAATTGCGAAAACCCGGCTTGTAATAATGGTCACGCACAACAACGAGCTTGCAGAACAATACGCGACCAGAATAGTCCATCTCTCGGACGGCAAAGTAAAATCTGACTCAAACCCGCTTGCCCACGGTGAAGAACCGATGCGCAAAGGGCGCAAAGCGCGGCGTGCCGGTATGTCATTTTGGACGGCTCTAATGCTCTCACTCAGTAACCTCATGACAAAAAAAGGACGCACCATAACTACAGCATTTGCAGGTTCCATAGGCATTATAGGGATTGCAACCATATTGTCTTTTTCAAATGGCATCAACCTATACATCAGAAACATTGAAGAAGAGACATTGAGCATTTATCCTCTTATAATACAAGACCAGGGATTTGACCTATCGGCATTTTTTGGAGGCGATGATGCAGACGGGCCTCCGGGGCATGGAGGTGCTGGGGAACGACCGCCCGATACAATCCGTGAAATGAACATCATGGAGACTGTTTTTGCCCATGCAAACATAAACGACCTCGGAGCGCTAAAGGCGTATTTTATAGAAAATGAGGACATTATAAATAGATACGTCAACACAATCCACTATATGTTTGACATAACCCCGCAGATTTTTCTCGCAGACATCTCAGACGGTGCGCAGCAAGTGCATCCCGATGAGATTTTCGCAGAGTTTATGGGTGGCGGAGCAGGGATGGGCGCACCGGACGGCGGACTGGGCATAGTGCCGACAATGAATGTTTTCACAGAGATGCCAAATGACGAATCGCTTTTTATTGACCAATATGAAGTGCTTGTGGGACACTGGCCCGAGAGATATGATCAAGCGGTACTTGTTGTAAGCAGCACAAACAGAATCACGGACTTCGCTCTGTTTTCTATCGGCATACGTGACCGAAGTGAAATGCGTGCCATGCTTGATTCTGTCATGGGAAGAACCGAAATTGAAGTGGAAATAGCGGAAAGTGAAGGAGATTTCACATTTGATAGTTTGATGGATGTCTCTTTCAGGGTAGTAAACCCTGCGGAGGCTTTCCAGTATGATGAAACATTCAACGTCTGGGTTGACAGGTCCGGCGATGCTGTTTTCATGGAAGAACTTGTACAAAGCAGCATGGAGCTGAATATAGTAGGCATTGTGAGACCAAAGCAAGATGCGACGCTGACAGTTTTGACAATGGGTGTAAACTATTCACCCGACCTGATTTACTATCTCATGGCTCAAGCGGCGGAAACGCCGATAGTGCAGTATCAGCTTGCAAATCCTTATGTCAACGTGCTCACAGGCAACACCTTTGCGCATGAAGCGGAAAACCCCGAGACTGAATTTGACTTTTCGAGAATCATATCTGTGGATGAGGATATTTTCAGAGAAGCGATGGGGTTTGATGAAGATGCGTTTTCCATGTTTGATATGAGCGAACTGGAGCTTGATTTTAGCGACATTGACATGGATGCTTTCGACTTTAGCGGTCTGGACTTTGGCGATTTTGATTTTGGCGAACTGGACTTAGGAGGACTAAATTTGAGCGGTCCCGGCATGGGTCCAGGTATGGGCGGTCCGGGGATGGATATGGGCGACATGGGCAATCTTGACCTAGGCAGTATAGATTTTGGAGATCTTAATCTGGCAGACTTGATCACAAACCTGCCACCTTTTCAGCCCGACCTTAACTTTGAAGAATTAATAGCTGCAATAATGGCTGCTTCGGGCATCAATGAAAGCGTACTTGAAGATGTAATCGAAACACTCCGACTTCGTTTTTTAGAGGAAGTGTTAGCGACGGGCAGTATACCCGGCTATCCCAGCGATGGAGGGGTTTTTGATGTTATGTTCCAGGCAGCGTTCATGGCATTTTTAGCCAGCCCCGAAGGACAAATGGCGTTAATGACAGAGCTTATAGGACGTATAGACCAAGACGGCTTGGAAGCAGTTTTGGAAGAAGTCTTAGCAGAAGCGATGCAGGCATATATGGTACAAGTTGCCGGAGCTATTGAAACAGAGTTGCAAGCTCAAATACAGGATGCTATAGGGCAAGTGATGGAACAGGTAATGGGGCAGGTTATGGGACAAATCCAAGGCGCAATGGGTGGCATGATGGGCATGATGGATAATGTTATGCAAGAGATTACGGAAGCCATTACAGAACAAATAGAAGATGCAATGAGCACTGCGATGGAAGGCATGGCGGATGCCATTGGGGCAGAGATGCAGTCGGCTATGGAAAGCATCACAGCGCAAATAGAAGAAAACATAACGGAAGTGTTTGAAGATTTGGCAGAACAAATGGAAGAGTCTATGGGTGATGTTGATCCGGAGGCTTTAACGGAGGCATTTCAAATAGAAATTGGTGAAGAAGAGATATTTGATTTGATGGTGGCAATGATGAATCCTTCGGCGACCTCATTTGAACGGAATCTTAGCAGATTGGGATGGGCTGACCCGGCTGTTCCGACACAGATTCTTATTTACCCGTTGAGTTTTGATGCAAAACAAGAAGTCCTCGATATTTTGGCGAATTATAACTCAAGAATGGAAGCACTCGGATATTACGAACTGATGGTCCACTTCACAGACTTTGTAGGCATGATGATGGCGACAGTCACAGATATCATTGACATGGTGAGCTACGCACTCGTTGCCTTTGTCTCCGTTGCACTGATTGTTTCATCTATCATGATTGGCGTTATCACATTTATTTCTGTTTTGGAAAGAAAGAAGGAAATAGGCATCCTACGCGCTGTCGGAGCAAGCAAGAGTAATATAAGGCTGGTTTTCAACGCTGAAACCCTCATTATCGGTTTTGTGGCAGGCGTAATCGGCGTGCTCGCCACAATTTTAATCAGCATTGTTGCAAATATTATCATCTTAAATAGGCTTGGCATTAATAATCTTGTAATTATGCCGGTAGGTATTCCCGTGGTCTTGGTGGCAATCAGTATGTTCCTAACATACATAGCAGGTCTGATTCCCGCATCAGCCGCCGCAAGAAAGGCGCCCGTAGAAGCATTAAGAAGTGAATAATCGGAAAGGTTAGGTGGATATATGGATGAGCCCATGAAAACAAATGCTTCCGGTACATTTGAGATTACAGTCAGGTTTACGCAAAATAACACATGGCAAGGTCATATTCATTGGGTTGAGAAAAATCAAAAGCAAAATTTTCGCAGTGCTCTTGAGATGATTAAACTCATGGACGAAGCACTCACAGAGAAAGTAGAAGGCAGAGAAGTCATTAGTTGGGAAGAGTAAAGCTTATGGAAATCGAAAAAATAATTTCAACAACATCATCGAAACTGATAGGAGGCTGTGCGAGCGGTGGAGATTGCAGCACGGTTTTTCCGAGCATAAAAACAATCATCAACGTACTGGATAACATTAAGATGGCGCTGTTTCCCAGACACTTTTTTGTTGAGCGGGAGTCCGTATCGTGCGACATACGGCTAAAAGCTCTGCTTCTGAACATATATCAGGAACTGAGCAGAGAAATTAAGATAATTAAGCCGGAAAGTGAAGCGGCAGCAGAGCTCATTGAAGCACTTGGCGAGATTCAATCGCTGTTACTAAAAGATGCAAGGGCGGGTTATGACGGTGACCCTGCGGCACAGAGTGTTGATGAGGTTATCCTGTCATATCCGGGTTTTTACGCTGTGTTTGTGCAACGGATTGCACATTTTCTATGGTGCAAAGATGTGCCAATGGTTGCTCGGATAATGAGCGAACATGCCCACAACGTCACAGGCATTGACATTCATCCCGGCGCAAAAATTGGCGAGTATTTCTTTATCGACCACGGTACGGGTGTAGTAATTGGCGAAACGACGATTATCGGAAACAACGTGAAGATTTACCAAGGTGTTACACTTGGCGCACTTTCTACCCGGAGCGGTCAGAAGTTAAAAGGTACAAAGCGCCATCCGACCATCGAGGACAACGTAACTATCTACGCAGGTGCAACAATTCTAGGGGGCGACACAGTAGTAGGCAAAAACTCAACCATAGGCGGCAACGTATTCATAGTAGAATCTGTCTCCGAGGACTCAAAGGTTAAACAATGAGTAAATAAGCCATGCAAATGTAGAATTTTCACACTTAAATGTGTATTGATGTAAAGGGTGTTTTCTAATACCTACTACAACATATGCAACTGCCCTGTCTGCGGTACATATAACAGATACGGATTGGCGGCATATATGTATTTAAAATGCTCGCCAGCTCCATCTCTGCTTTTCTGTGCAGCCTGGTCATCATGGGACTGTCCGATGTCGTCTGGGCTATTGTGCTGAGCGTGGGTATATTCATCGTAACACTTGGACTCCGAATACGCGACGATGGGTTACGGCATTACGGGTGAGTTACCGGTTGACAATTTGCAGAAAACGAGTATAGTGAAGGTATAGTGGAGTTTAATCAACTACATCGTGGGAGAAAAGAAATGGATAGTATCACAGTAAGTAAAAAAGTAAATGACGTTATAAGAAACTTTCAACATGGTGATAGAGTGAAGCGCGTTGGTCTTTTCGGTTCTGTTGCTCGCGGTGAAGCTACAGCTGAAAGCGACATAGACCTTTTGATTGACTTTCTTCGCGATGATTTTATAGAAAGCAACCCCCTGTTTGCTTTTGAAAAAATGTATATGTTCAACACTTCGCTTAGAGATGCATTTAACCCTACTGAACTAACCATAATGGATGTTGAATCTATAGATGATGAGTATAATTATTGGCTGAAAGAAGCTATAGAAGAGGATTTGGTGTGGATATATGATGCAAAACATTAAGCGCGACAGACAAGCAAT